>JAYEGO010000635.1:0-1717 GCA_034659155.1 Bacteroidota bacterium
AGTAGCTTTGTAATCCATGCCTATAAGGAATTTTTCTCCTTTACTCACACTGAATCCAATACCATAGTTAGATGGAAAAGTTTCTTTCGTTTTTGACGAAGTCCTGGATTCCAGAGTGTCAATAACGGCACTTGATCCTGTGAGTAATAAGACGTTTGTCTTAAGGAATTCTGTTCTGACATTGATTTTGCTTTGTTTTGTATATTTCCCTCCCGCAACAATTCTCCAATCATTACCAAGGTCTGTATGATACTGAAGTCCGAGATTAAAGTTAAAGCCTGAAATTAAATCTTCTTCCTGGATCTTTGGGTTAAAGCTATTAGTTTCTTCAAGGAAGCTTATGGTTTGCAGAGAAAGCATATTCCCGAATATGAAGTTGGTGTTCACGCCAATAGATAAGTTCCTGGCAACCATATAACTGGCACCAAGAAATATTTGACTCATCCCGCCTTCACCCCTGAAAATATAATCAAGCTCCCCAAAGTCAGGGTCATAATCATCATCTCCATCTCTAATGTTATCAATGAAATTATAACTTATTAGACTAAATGGCACCAATCCTGCACCTACAGCGATTTTTCTATGTACAGGAAAACTAAAAGCAAGATGGCTGAAGTTCATATCCCATGGAATATCACTTTTGTCCTCAGTGGCAACCTGTGAAGCTTGCAGGGATACACCAAATTCAAATAGCATAGATAAAGAATCTCTTGCAGAATAACTGGCCGGATTAGAGTAATCAATATAGTCTGCGTTGCGTATCCCCATAGAAATTCCTCCCATTGCCTGGTTCCTGGTAAAACCTGTAAAAGTAAGATCTCCTAATCCAAAGCTGGAATAAGGGGAATTAAATGAACTTTGTGAAATCCCCTGCTTTACAGGAACTAGAATAAGAATAAGGAAAAAAAATGTCCTAAGGATTTTAAGCATTAAATTTAAGTATTTGGTTTAGCCCTTTCAGCACTAGATTTGAATCCACAAAGATGCTATTTTTTAGTTTTTTTTCAAAAAAAACAGAATCTCCTCCGGTAAAAACGATTTTCAGCGGATTGAATTGTTCACGGAACTCATTAATTATTCCGTCTATCTCATAAATTATGCCTGATTGTACTCCCGAAATTATTGCACTTTTAGTTGTATTGGCTGGTAGCTGGAATTTTTCTTTGGGTTCTGTCAGAGGAAGTTTTTTAGTATTTTCATGTAATGACCTGAAGCGCATTTTTAATCCGGGAGAAATTCCCCCTCCAAGGTATTGCCCCCCGGAAGTTACAAATTCATAAGTCAGGGCAGTACCGGCGTCAATTATCAATACATGAGCTCCCGGAAACAGGGAATATCCACCTACAGCAGCAGCAATCCGATCTTTTCCAAGCGTAGATTTTGTTTTATATAAATTTTCAACCGGCAGGGGAGTTTTCTCATCAAGAAGAAGCAATTTAGTGAGATTTCGTTCTAAGAAACTATAGATCTTATCGTCTTCCTGCTTTACATTAGACACAATTCCCTGCAGGATGTGATGATGACTCTCAAACAAATTCTCTAAAATATTTAAACTTATTGATTCATACTGTTTTAAGAAAATAATTCTTTCCTTATTAAACAGGGCTAGTTTTGATAAACTATTGCCTATATCCAGTATCAGGTTCAGACTCATATATGCATTTTGGTTCAAATTTATAAAATTCCGTTCTTTACGTGAAGCAAAGACATAATTAAT
>JAYEGO010000636.1:0-1712 GCA_034659155.1 Bacteroidota bacterium
TACAATAATATTGTCGGCTTATCAGTTTATGTGGTTTAACGAAATAAGTCAAATCGTTATGTAAAAAACATATTATGAAAAAGCTTTTCATATTACTCAGCTTTTTGTTTATGGTTTCAAACCTGCAATCTCAGATTTTAATATCATTATTACTGGGTGATAAATTGAATTCTGAAGGATTGGAGTTTGGTCTGGAAGGTGGAATAAACTGGACAAACATATCCGGCATGGAAACCAGTGATTTAGCGAGAAGATGGAACATGGGCTTTTATTTTGATATCCGCTTGAAGAATCAGTGGTTCCTTTATACCGGGGTTTTGGTTAAGGCTAATATGGGAGTGGATAAACTTACAGAGAATGACCTTATATTCCTGAATGTACTAACTTATCCTGAGGAGGGAGATTACAGTCAAAAAATGAATTCTTTTTTAGTGCCTGCACTGGCAAAATATAAGTTCAAAAACCATTTGTATGTTGAAGCTGGCCCTCAATTTGGACTGATGTATAATTCATGGGTGGAGTTCGAATCGAATATTGATGACAGGGATGCCATAATTAAGGAGTATAACAAAGAAATGATAAACAGACTGGATGTTGGTTTTATGTTTGGAACTGGCTATACTCTTTTTAAAGGAACAGGCTGGACGTTTGGTGCAAAATATTATTATGGTTTTGTGGATGTTTATAAAGACAGGACCGGAACCAAAAACAGTTCAATATTTTTGAAATTAAATATCCCTATTGGCGCAGGTGAAAAGCCTAATAAACAAAAAGAATAAAATCAGAACACTTAAATTATGAAAGCTTTATACAAAATTTCGATACTGGTTACAATCTTCATATTATTTCTGGTTGACCATAGCAATGCACAATACGCAACAAAAAAAGTGCGAACTAAAAATCAGGTATATACGGATAGCCTGAAAAATGTAAACTACGATTATATTTTTCCAATATTGGGACAGGGAGCATACAGCCAGGGCTTCGATATTCCTTATCCGGTTGGCATAATGGTAAATGGACTTTGGATGGATCAGGGTATTCTGATTGACAATATGCAACTTGGCTTGCTGACTGATACAAGGGATATTACTTTGACTCCCGTTGATTTTATTGGATTTGGTGACAATACAAATACTTCCTATTCCATGAATGTCAGGCCCGATATCTGGATTTTCCCATTTCTGAATGTTTATGGATTATTTGGTGTTGGAAACTCCCATACGGAAGTTTTTTTAACGAACCCTATTGAAATGAAGTCAGTTGTAGATCAGGGAATTCGCACAATGGGATTTGGTGTTATGGGTGCGGCCGGAATTGGCCCGATGTGGTTGTCTGTAGATGCCAATTTCACATGGAATAAACCCGAATTGCTTGATAAGGCAACCAGGGTAAATGTACTGGGAATACGTATGGGTCATACTTTTGTTTTCAAAAATCACCCTGAACGTAACATTGGCCTATGGGTAGGTGGCATGCGACTGGCTATGGCCACTGAAACAAATGGTGCAATAAAAATGATTGATGCCCTGCCTCCCGAAACATGGGACAGAGCAGATGAAATTGTTGCTGATTACTGGGACTGGTACAATGGCCTTAATCCTATTACAGATCCCGGTAAAATCCTTGTGGCAGATGAGTTACTTACTCCTATTATTGAAAGTATTGACAATGCAGACGGGAGCTCGGTTATAAGATATGGAATGGATAAG
>JAYEGO010000637.1:0-7384 GCA_034659155.1 Bacteroidota bacterium
GCGCAATTTTCTGCTACCTTTTTTATCCTGTCTGCTGACCAAGCTGCAGTTTCAGGCCAACTATATGTTCAGGACCATTTATACAGGATGGATTTTCATCAGGGTGGTGAAGAAAGTATTATTATTATTGACACGAAAAAAGCTATGAGTACCATTCTTATTCCTGCGATGAATATGTATACAGAAAATACGATTTCCACTGATGAACTATCGAACCAGGACCCTTTTCGTTTTCATGATTACTTTATGAGTCAGGGTATGGCCAGTAATTCAGGTTATGAATTGGTTGAAGACTATAATTGCATTGTATATAAAATAACAGATGAGGAAGGAAATGAACTCACCGAATGGTTCTCCGAAGATCTGAATTTCCCAATAAAAATTGAAGGGAATCTAAATGGTGGAGACTTCCTGATGGAACTAAAAGAAATAAATGAATCTAAACCGGATCCTTCAATTTTTAAAGTTCCGGATGATTTTCAGCCAATGAACAATAATTACAATTAACCCGGAAAATGCATGCATTTTCTTTTTTCTATTTCTGAAACTGAAATAGCTTATCATCTACAGGTACATTGAGCTTTAGCTCCTCAATCAATTGGATTCCTCCTCCCCTTCCTCCCATTCGGCTTCCGCGAGCCAGCTCGCCACCTTCAGGTTTGGTTTCAATATTAAAAGCCAGGGTAAATCCATCCACCACTTTATAATTCTTATATATGGTAAGCATTTTAAGTTCCTCTCCGTTTTGCTGTATCAACCTTATTTGCCTTAACAACAAATAGCTTTTCTTATCAATGTAGTACTCAACAATTGCGTCCCTGTCCTTCATTTTGATTTTGTAAACATCAACTCCTTCCAGTTTCTCCGTACCCACCAGGCTCAATCTATTAATATATTCCCGCCATGATGTCAAAGGACTTCCAATATTGGCTCTGTGCTGAATCATCCATGATTGTCTTCCTGTAAGTTCTTCTGGGTCCGGTGAGCGAGGAGAAAGAATCCATCCCTTTTGACCATCATAAATTTGTATCATGGGTCTTTTATTCTGACCGGAGGATTCATACCTCACTTTGCCATTTTCCACATAAAGCTTAAACGGAACTTCCATAGTTCCCCTGAAGCTATAGCCATTGATTACCGCAGAGCTGATAGTACCCTTATCAGTACCGATAGCCTTTTCATGCTTTATTAAGATCTCTTCCAGTCCCTGTGCCGAAACCGCCAAAGAAAAGAAGCCTAACAATCCGTAGATAAATAATAATTTAGTGTTTTTCATAGTTTAATGTATTTAATTCATAATTCCAGTAGTAACATTCATAAAGTGGCTTCAACTTTTCAACTTTTCAACTCTCTTATTCGACCCTTAGACCTTAAACTCCTAAACCCTTTCAACTCTTCAACTGTTCAACTCTTCAACTTTATTCATATCTTAACGCATCCATAGGGATAAGGTTGGCAGCCTTTTTTGCAGGATACCACCCAAAAAAAACACCTATTACCGATGCAAAGGAAAAGGATAATACAATAGAATAGCTGGTTACCAATACAGGCCAGCCCATTAATTTCACAACCAAAGTAGAGCTTACGGTTCCCAATCCCACACCCAGTATCCCTCCAAGCAAACTCAATAAAACAGCTTCCAATAAAAATTGGCGCAGAATATCTCTTCCCCGTGCACCAATAGCCATTCTCAAACCAATTTCACGAGTTCGCTCTGTTACCGATACAAGCATGATATTCATGATTCCAATTCCTCCTACTATCAGAGAGATACTGGCAATACTGGCCAGAAGCACAATCATGGTATCTGATGTAGATGTAAACATCTCAACAATCTCGGTTTGGGTTCGAATCATATAGGGGGCCTCGTCATTTTTTGCCAGCTTCATTCTCTGGCGAAGCAATTCATCAATTTCATCTGATGCATACTGAATTTGTTCTTCAGTTTGGGCAGATGCATAGATCTGTTGAATATCTCTTCGGGAACCTCTCATTCTTTTTTGAACTGTTGAAAAAGGTGCCATTATAACATCATCCTGGTCTGAACCCATGCTGCTTTGACCCCTTTCCTTCAATACACCAATAATTTTAAAAGGAATCTTTTTGATCCTGATTTTCTGGCCAACCGGATCTGTATATTCGTCAAATAGATTCTCGGCAACTGTTTCCCCTATAATACATACTTTGGAAGCTCTTCGTTCATCCGTTTCAGTGAACATTTCTCCGCTTGCAAGTTCCAGGTTTCGAATTTCCAGATATTCAGGGTATATACCATACAACTGGGTACTCCAATTCAGTGCTCCTGCAATAACCTGACCGCTGGTACGTGCCACGGGGCTAACATACTTAACACTGGGACAATCATTGCTTATTGATATCACATCCTCCATTTCAAGACTTACAGCCGATCCTGCAGCAGAGGATACCCCTCCACGGGAAGAAGCCCCGGGAAAGATCATAATAACATTAGTTCCCAGATTAGATATCTGGTCTTCAATGCTTTTACGTGAACCCTGGCCAATTGCCAGCATAGCAATTACCGAAGCCACACCGATAATTATACCCAGCATTGTAAGCAGGGACCTAACCTTATTTTTATTCAGGGACCTTACAGCTATGATAATGAGATTTATGAATTTCATATGTATAAATTAAAGTCAAAAAATATCATCTTCTTCAGGCAAAGCATTAAGTTCAGCTTTTGCATTCTTTATTTTTGTTACAAGCTTTTCCTTAAAAATTCTTCCATCCCTGAACATTACATTTCTCGCAGCAAACTGAGAAATATCAGCTTCATGTGTAACCAGGGCAATTGTTATTCCTCTGGAATTCAATTCCTGAAATATTTCCATTACTTCAAAGCTGGTACGGGTATCCAGGTTTCCTGTTGGTTCATCGGCCAGAATGATTACCGGGTCATTCACTAGTGACCTGGCAATAGCTATTCTTTGCTGCTGACCACCCGAAAGTTGATTGGGATAATGATGTTGCCAGTCGGCAAGACCAACCATTTCCAGGGCATTCATTGCTTTCTCCTTTCTCTCTTTCACTTTCAACTCAGGATTGTATAAGAGAGGCAGTTCAATATTTTCAAGTGCAGATGTCCGTGCCAGCAAATTGAATGTTTGAAAAACAAATCCAATTTTCCGGTTTCTAAGGCGAGCCAACTGGTCCTTATTCATTTTTTTAACATTTTCACCATCAAGAAGATATTCTCCTGAAGTGGGTAAATCAAGACAACCAATAATATTCATTAAAGTAGATTTACCGGAACCACTATGTCCCATAATGGCAACAAATTCCCCATCCTGAATATTCATATTTACACCTCTGAGAGCATGGACTTTTACCTCGCCCATATCATAAACCTTGGTCAGCTCTTCAACAGAGATAATTATTTCACCAGAATTCATATCCCAATTTTTTTATCGTTTTATCTTAATCCTCTTCCTCTTCCCGACCCCATTTGGGGAACAAAGGGGCTCCTTGTTTGTTCCTGCTTAGATTCTTTTTCCTCATCATATATTGCAGCAATAACCACCTCCATTCCTTCTTGCAACTGGTCCCCAATAAGTTCAGCAAAAGATCCGTCACTCATACCAGTTCTTACCCGAAGTGGTTTTACCTCATCCCCATCTTTTACCCAGACCATACCTGGCTGCCCCTGGATACTCCAGGTAGATCCACCAGCTCCAGGAGCAGAAGCACCTCCACCTCCGCCTGGGAAGCCTTGTCCACCTCCCATTCCTCCCGATCCACCTCCTGAAATTATCCTGGATGACACAGCTTGTAAGCGTTCATTAATCTGACTATCCGTCATTCCCCTGTCTTTCATTCGTTTCCTCATTGAAGAAACTCTGTCATCCATTGCCTGTTTAACAGAATCTGGCAAATTATTCTGGTAATATTCAATATAACTATATGGGGGCTGAAAGCTCAAAGCCCGTGAAGGTATTTTTAACACAGCCCTTCTTTCGTCAATGAGCACAGTAATACTGGCAGTCATTCCGGGCATTAATTTTAGCTCTGGATTAGGAACATCCACTATTACTGTATATGTAACAACATTGGAAACAATTTCAGGTTTCAGCCGTTTTTGCCTTACCACTCCCTTGAATGTGTCATCTGGATATGCATCTACAGTAAAACTAACTTTTTGTCCCTCCTCTATCTGACCAATATCAGCCTCATCTATACTTGCTTCCACCTGCATTTTGGTCAAGTCATTCACTATATTGAACAAGGTTGGAGAATTGAAACTGGATGCAACAGTTTGCCCCTGTTCTACATTTCTTGAAATAACTACTCCATTAATTGGAGAAATAATAGTTGCATAACTAAGATTGATTTTAGCCCTTTCCAATTGGGCATCAGCAGATAAAAGATTAGACCTGGCTGTTTCATACTCATCAAGTACCTTATCATACTCCACCTGTGCCATCACTTTTTCTTTAAACAGGTCTTCAGCCCTTTCCATGTTACGCCGTGCCTGATCCACCATGATTTTTTTCCTGGTATAGTTTGCCTTTGAATCATAAACCTGGGAAGCCAGAGTAGTGGTATCCAGGCGGGCAATAACCTGTCCTTTTCTTACTTTCGAATTAAAATCTGCATATATTACAGAAATTATTCCTGACACCTGTGTGCCTACTTCTACTTCTTTAACCGCCTCCAATGTGCCTGTGGCAGTAATTGAAATTTCCATATCTCCCCTCTCAACCACTTTTGTTTCCCATTCTATGTTTACCCCATTTTTTTCTTTGTTTAGTAAAAAATATCCGGCAATCAATAAGGGGATTAATATTATTACTAAAATGATAATGAACTTTTTCATGTGTTTATATGTTATTCTTAATTAGTGTTTTGTATTCTAATACTTTCTTTACAAAAAGAATGTCTCTACGCTATTCCAGACTTATAGGTACTCCTTTATAAAATTCAAGGATCTTACTCATAAAAATATATTGATATTTTGCCCTGATTAAGTTCGATTCAGAGTCAAAGTACTGGTTTTGTTCAATAATAAAATCAGTGGCATTTATCATCCCCAATTCATACTTCCTCTTCGAATCTGAGAATGATCTTGCCAGGTTTTTTAATTGTTCATTTGCTGCATCATGATTTTTTGCAGCGGCAATCATATCATTGTAGGCCTGTTCAATCTTTTTTCGCAGCACATTCTCGGTATCCTGTTGATTTAATTTTGCAGTTTCAATATTTATTCTTGACTTAGCAATATTGCTTTTAATTTGCTTGTTGCTAAATATAGGAATACTCAAGCTCAACCTTAATGACTGGGCAAAGTTATCTGTGATTTGTTGGGTGAAGGGATAGTTTAATTGTGTAAGGGTGGAAAACTGTTGATCTGCGACGACAATTTCAGCAGGGTTACTTTGTAAATATCCAATTTCCTGAACCTGGGTAAAGGTCTCACGGTCATATAGGCTTCTGTTATTTGAATAACCTGTATTTATTCCTCCCGATAAAGTAATCCTGGGCAAGGAAGCTCCTTTTGCTATTTTCATAGATTGTTCAGCGCTATTTACTCTTAAACCTGAACTTGCAATTTCCGGTTGTGTTTTCAAAGCAGTTTGATAAATTTCTTCGGGAGATTCAATAATTCTCAAGGTAAGAACCGAATCACGAAAGTCGGGTTGAAATACATCAAAATCATTCAACACAGGCAATTCCATTAATTGCATGAGACTAACTTTGGCAATTTTAAGCTGATTTTCAGCATTTGTCAGATTGTACTGGTCAGTTGCCTCCTGTGCTTTGATCTGGAATAAGTTTCCTTCCGAGACTTCGCCAGCCCTCAATAAGGCTTCAGTTCTTTTTACTTGAGCCCTGGTAGATTCCAGTTTATTTTTAAAATTATCAATCTGTTCATAAGAATATAAGACCTGAAGGTAGGCTTGAGTGATACTTAAACTAATATTATTCTCTGTCTCTTCTAATTCGAAATTTCCGGTTTTCAGGTCAATCTCATTCTTTAATATTGTGTTCTTATTCTGAAAACCATTAAAAACATCCCAATTCGCATTCATTGCAAAATTATTACTGGCAAAATTATTCTGGGTATATATATTAGTATAGGGATCAACAGACCTGCCAAAATTAAAATTTTGACTTCCTGAAGCGTTTACAGAAGGAATTTTGTTGGCTTTGCTCTGTTCCAGGGTAATCTGATCTACTTCAATGTTTAGCTTTTTCTTATTGATGCTAATGTTTTCTATAAGGGCATGATTAATACATTCCTCGAGAGTCCAAATCCTGCTCTGGCTAAAAACAAGGGATCCAAGCATCAGTCCTAACATAAAAATTACTATTGTTCTTTTCATAATATTCTAAATTTCCATATCAATAGATTCAACATTTCAGTGACCCAGGCTCTATTTCAAATTCCACGGCCCCTTTGCACAATCTGCCTTTCTATGAACCAGTTTTATAAAATTACAGTTATTTGACCTATACAAAGCTAAATTTATTCCACCATTCTAACAATTGAGAAATCATTTAGTCACTGACAAAAAGTCAAGCAATATTGATTGGAACAGTATTTGTCTGATAGATTGTTAAAACAAATATTATTGGAATCGTTTTGAATCCATATTCCTATGAAGCTTAAGGAAATAAACAAGAAATATCAGGAGGTTTGTCAATCAATATCCACCCGCAAAGTAAAAAATGCTCTGGATATTTTGAAAGACCTTGTTGACGAATCTCAACTGGGAGATTTAAAAGACAGGCTCCAGGAAGTTGAGACAACATATGAGAATATACTAAGGTATACTGTGGAAGGAGTTCCTGACCCGGAAAGAGAAAAAGTCTATAATCGCTTGTTAAGATCTATTCTTAAACTCGCAGACCAAACAAATGAGAAAATACTCCTTAATGTTTCTGGCTGGCATACTTTTTCTTTAAAAAAAGAACTGGTAAAAGAACAAAAATTAACAGGCAAAACAGTTGTTGAGAAAATTGATGATTTAAGTTTTAAGCATCAACTTGATGAGGTATTAAGCGAAACCAGGGTTCTTAATACTCCACGGCAATCTTTTGAGTCTCAGAAGTATACAGAGGTAATTTCCAGAATATTCACTCACATGATGCTCGCCGACGAATTTAAAGAGGCAGAAAAAAGTCTGATTCAAACCCTGATGGATGAAAAAAAATTCTACTGGTACGAACGTAGTATTTTTGTAAGTTCAGTTAGCCTCTCACTGTTACGCTATTTCGATATTCAAAAATTTAAAACTCTGTTTCAATTCTTCAAACTGGGAGAAGAAGAAGTTTGGCAACGCTCCTTTATAGGATTGATACTGGCTTTTTACAAATACAATTCCCGGGTATACCTATATCCTGAGCTTATAGACATCCTGAATGA
>JAYEGO010000638.1:0-7379 GCA_034659155.1 Bacteroidota bacterium
TGGGCATTTACCTGAACCTGAAAAAAAGAGAACCTCGAAAGAATCTTCCAATGTGGCTTTTTAAAGCACTTCGTTTTAACCGGGTAAAGAATTGAGACCTTAAGGAGGTTTATATCATGGCACCAACCCATTTTAAGTAAAAACTAAGTGAATTAATGGAAAAGGAAAGTGTCAAATTGGCCGGTATTTTTATACTGACCAGTCTTGTAGGCACTTGTGGATTGTACCTGCCTTTTGGAATTAACAGTACATGTCCTGCAAAAGAAGCTGACGAAAAGAAAGCTGAATAAACCTTTCAGATACTAAATTATTTAAAGAGGTTTTCGGACTTCTTTTTTTATGAAATTCAAATTTCAAAACAGGATGTTTTGCTATAAGCCTGTCTTTTTTACTCGTCTGACCACTTATGATTATGACCAGCGGATAGGCTTATCTATTTACTAGATGAACTAATAATAGTGGTCTGACGAGTATATCCGGAATCATATGTTACAGTCATCCCAAAATTTAAAATATTTCTTAAAGTTGCTTATATTTAAGGAAACTTCTCTAGTCTTCATTAGTGCATTAGTCTTAACCTGCTGAGCCTGCGCGAAAAGCCATACGTGAGGCATTCTTTTCGCTGCGCTTCAAAGAATGGTTGGTGTCTTTTTTCTCTTAATGACTGATTCACTCAATTATGTAATTATACTTTCATTTTTTCTTCTTGTGCATAAGTGTATATTTGCAAGCTTAATAAAAACACATATGTATACATCATTATTTTACCTTATTGTATTTCTGATCACTTTAGATTTTGTTTTTGAACGCATCTTGAATTACCTGAACAAGAGTAGCTGGACAAATGTGCTTCCTGCTGAATTCAAAGGGATATATGATCCTTCAGAGTATAAACGATCACAGGATTATTTCCTGGCCAATCAGAAATTCGGGAATATTACATCCTCTTATAGTTTTGTTCTTATTTTATTAATGGTTTTTCTTGGTGGTTTTGCCCTTGTTGATGCCTGGGCCGGCCAGATATCTGAAAATCCAATAGTCCGTGCCGTATTGTTTTTTGGCTTCCTCGGTCTGGCCATGGATATTCTTTCAACTCCATTTTCCTTATACGACACCTTTGTTATTGAAGAGAAGTTTGGATTTAACAAGAGTACCATTGGACTTTTTTTCATGGATAAAGTAAAAGGCTGGTTACTGGGAGCTATAATTGGAGGTGGGATACTGGCCCTTGTAGTCTGGTTTTATGGTGTTTCGGGTAAATATTTCTGGTTGTATACCTGGGGATTCATAACTGTTTTTATGGTATTTATGAATATGTTCTACTCCAGCCTTATTGTTCCTTTATTTAACAAGCAAACCCCATTGGAGGAAGGTGAGTTAAGAGATGGGATTGAATCCTTAAGTGAGAAAGTAGGATTTAAGCTTGATAATATTTTTGTAATAGACGGCTCGAAACGCTCCAGCAAGGCCAATGCTTATTTTAGTGGTCTGGGTCCCAAAAAACGGATTGTATTATTTGATACCCTCATTAAGGATTTGAGCCAGAATGAGATCATTGCAGTACTTGCACATGAAATTGGCCATTATAAGAAAAAACATACAAAGAAAGGTATGTTTCTGTCCGTTCTTCAAACCGGGCTCACCCTGTTTATTTTATCCTGGTTTATTAGGAACCCAGCTTTATCTGCAGCCCTGGGGGTAGGAGAGGCCAGCTTTCATGTTAGCCTGATTGCTTTTGGAATACTATATTCTCCAATCTCAACAATTTTAGGCCTGGGAATGAATGTTCTTTCAAGGAAAAATGAGTTTGAGGCAGATGCATATGCCAGGAAGTATTTTAGTGCTGAGCACTTATCATCAGCTCTGAAAACCCTAACTGTAAAGAACCTGGGTAATCTGCAGCCTCACCCTTTGTACGTATTTTTCAACTATTCTCATCCTCCTGTATTGAAACGAATTGAGGCTTTGCAGGATTCCTGATATTTCTTTCATTTTTCATTTTACATTTATAATTTAGCATTAATCATTATTCATTAATACTTAATCATTCTTAACGCCTCCTTAGCTCAGCTGGTAGAGCAGCTCATTCGTAATGAGCAGGTCGCCGGTTCAAGTCCGGTGGGAGGCTCAAAAATGTTTTGTTATTAAAATAGTCAGGTTTTGTATTGGGTTTACATTTTGTATTCCAGTTCTATTGATCGGTTTTATAAGGGTCAGACCAATAATTTGGAAGACAGGTTATTAAGACACAATAGTGGATTTGAAAAATCTTACACAGGATCGTTTGATTGGTTTTATGAAAAAGTATCCTGAAGGCATCGCCGGTCCTGACGAATTTCTCCTTTTGGAGAAATTATCAGGTTGTTAATAAAGTATTGTTCTTCATCAGGCAATAGTTTTTACCACCTCACCTCCTTTATTAAAGCAAGTATTTTTAAAGAAGGTCCGTGCCTTGTATCGTCCTAAAAATAGTTTACTGGTTTATACTTCTAATTTAACCCGCTTTATTCATACAAAAGCGAAGCGCATTGTATGAATCCCGAAAATTATCGGGACAAGTTGTGGGAAGCAAAGCGGGAACCGACCAACGGGAGCTCACAAAGTAAATCCCGATTTAGACATACCCAAATTTGGGGTAATGAAATGATCCAAATTTGTTGGTATAGTCTTAATCGTAGAAAATGTATGCATTTTCCGGGTTAACTGTTTTTCTGTTATAAAAACATTACTTAATATGAACTAATTTTCATAAGTTTCGGTAAATCAATACAACCATTCCGATATCCCATAACATTTAGGTGTTATTCAGTGTATTTATTACGCGCATATAAGGAGTTGTGGTAATGCCGGGTTAGCCTTTCGTTTCCAATTAAAACTATAATTCTAATAGAGATTTAAAAAAGCTATCTTTGTATAAATGACTTTTTAATGAATTTCAAAATACTGACAGATAAACTGATTCATGATTACACAAAAGTTGTAAAAGAATCCCCTTTGGTTAAGATTGATAATCTTAAAAAGGTTGAAATCCCAGTAGATTATTTTCAGTTTTACAAATCGGTATCTTCTGTTTATTCATCAAAGATTGAGGGAGAAGACATTGATTTCGATAGCTTTTTTAAGCACAAATTCTTAAAAGTAAAATTTAAGCCTGACTATACACGAAAAGCAGATGATTTATTTGCAGCCTATGATTTTATTGATAATAATAGATTGGTGCTTGCAAATGTTAAAAAAGCACATTCAATTCTCAGCCAAAGTTTATTGCCAAAAAGCCAACAAGGATTAATTCGTAATAATCCAATGTTTGTTATTAATAGCGACGATAAGATCGAATATGTAGCTGCAATTCCTGAAAAAGTTAAATCAGAATTGGATAAATTATTTTTGGATATTGAATTACTGATAAAATCCGAACTAAATCCATTTGAGGTTTTCTACTATGCCTCACTACTACATTTAGTTTTTGTCAAAATACATCCTTTTCAAGATGGCAATGGACGCACAGCTCGTCTGATTGAGAAATGGTTTTTATTAGAAAAAATCGGACAAAAAGCTATTGCTGTCCAGTTAGAGAAAAATTATTATAAAAATCTTAAGCAATACTATTCAAATATTAGAAAGATAGGTCTTGAATATAAGGATTTGGATTATAATAAAAGTCTGGACTTTTTATTAATGACCGTTCAGGGAATTGATAATCAGGAATAGGCACATACCTACAACAAACGGTATAATTAATACCTAATCAGCCACTTAACGAGAAATATATCGATAATAAAAACAATAACCTAAACCAAAATATCACCGTTCAATTGTCGGTACTAATCATACCGTCGACCGTTGCAATCCTAATATAAAACATTTAACTCTATTATAGATGGCAGTTATATGGCTATTTTTCACTACATTAAATATTAGTATAACTAAAAATTATTAATCATGAAAAAACTAGAAATCATTACAGCTTTTACTTTAGTGCTATTCCTGGCATTGAACTTTTATTCCTGTAAAAACTCTTCTTCAGAATCAAAAAAAGCTGAAGATAAAACCGAAATGGTTACTGAAGCCTTCGATGCCGAGTTTATTGGCAATTACATCTATTTTGGCCCTGACACGCTTCTACCCCAAAAATGTACTGATTCCCTATCTGCTCGTATTATTGTCGATTGCAAAGGCACATCGAACATCATGGGTGATATTAAAGTTCATTTCGATTTTTGTGGTAACGAGCAAGGATATTATGGTAACGTATATGGTTATTTCGTCGATGAAAGTAACGATACTCTTTTTATAGGCGGTGACTATGGAGGTAGGGTAATAGAAGGAAAAACGGAGGAGCATCCTTCCTTTGTTACCTCTTACTGGAAAGATGATTTTAAATTAATTGGGGGGACCGGCAAATTTGAAGGAGCAACAGGAAAAGGTAAAACAGATGATTACAATAGCTCGGAAGATCCTAATTCACACCATCACTGGAAAGGAACTTTAACATTAAATAAGGAACGTGAATGAAATAAATTCGTTTTTAATACATGTTCCTAAACAACATATCTTGCCGGCAACAATTTATTCTAGATTACCGCTTTTAAGGGTGCGTATCCGAACCCGAGATGCGGATACTGGTGATCATGGTACTTACTCTCCTAATCCATTTAGACCCGGTGTCGACAGAATGAATACCTGGTTAAGGACCAGATCGATATCTTTTGGTGTAAACATGGGTTTTATAATCATAAAAATGAATAAGACCTGGGGTGTGTAAAAAATTACATTGAAATATAACAGAACTATAAGAAGAAAAACATAAAATTTTAGCTTTAAAATTAAACCATATAATTATGAAAAAATCTACCAATTTAATTTCTGTTCTAATCGCAATCTTAATATTTAGTGCTTGCTCCAGCCATCCTCATAAAACACTTGAACAGCGGTCAGAAAGAATAAGTAAAGCTGAAATGCAGAGTATTACCGAATTATTGGGCCATGATCTCTATGAAGGTCGTGCCCCTGGTACCCGCGGTGGTGATCTGGCTGAAATTTACATGAAAAGCCTTTTTAAATTCATGGATTTACAACCCGGTGTCAATGGATCATATTTCCAAACTTTCATTATGAAGGGTTTCACCAATAGTGGTGTTACACTTACAGCAAATGGAACAGAATTGAATTACATAGATGATATAGTGGGAACTTTTACAGTGGAAGAAGAATCTATTGATCTTAATGGAGAAGCAGTGTTTGTTGGCTTTGGAATCACAACAGACATATGGGAATGGGACGATTATAAAAATGTTGATGTAAAGGATAAAATTGTTATCACCCGTGTAAATGATCCGGGAATGTATAATGCCGATATTTTTGAAGGAAGTATATTAACTTATTTTGGGAGGTGGACCTATCATATTGAAGAAGCAGCACGACGCGGGGCAGCAGGTATTTTGCTTATACATACCGACCAATCAGCTGGTTACGATTGGAATGTTGTGAAAAACTCCTGGACAGGAGAGGAATTATACATTGATTCCGATCTTCAAAATAATTTAAAATTCAGAGGCTGGATAAAAGAAAGCAGCTTAAGGAAAATGTTAAATGCTAATAATATCAGTCTGGATGAGCTTTATGAAAGCACCACTTCAGCAGATTTTCAGCCTTTCGATCTGGGTTTTGCAATAAATATAGCAGGGAAGAACAGTTACAGGGATGTCACTAATCGCAATGTGATAGCTGAGATTCACGGGAAAACAAAAGAAAGAATAGTATTGAGCGCCCATATCGACCATTTAGGAATGGACCCATTGAAGGAGGGAGACAATATTTATAATGGGGCTATTGACAATGGAACTGCAGTTGGTGCCATGATGCTGGTTGCCAAAGTGCTGAAAGAGTTTCAGGATGAGCTTCATTACTCCGTCACTATCCTGGCATGCAATGCGGAAGAATCAGGGTTACTGGGTTCAAAGTATTATGTTCAAAATACTGATCGTAGCGATATCATTGCCAATATCAACTTTGAATCAACACCTGTGTGGGAAAAATCAAAAAGCCTTATGGGTATTGGTGCCAGGTTTACCGGTTTCGAGGAAATGATTAAAGATCTGGCACAGAAAAATAATCTCGAATATTCTTCTTTCTCATTATCCAACCAGGGACTTTTTTACCGCTCTGACCAATATTCATTTGCACGATATGGAATACCTGCAGTTTGGATTTCTGCAGGTGAAGATGAAATATCGGGAGCAAAAAACTATACTGAATTCTGGGGAAAGGATTACCATACTGTAAGGGATGAGTTTAATCCGGAATGGGAACTGGAAGGGATGAAGCAAACTGTAAGATATGCCTTACTGTTAATTGATCAAATCAACAAAACAAAATCACCTCCAGAATGGAAGAGTAATTTGCCTTTTCCGATGGAAAAATAACAACGCTCAATAAACCAAATTGCTCTTCACCATTAATTAATTAATTAATAAAACATTTGTTTAATGAAAGTAATTGATTTAAAAGAGGAACATAAGGAGCTGTACTTTGTATGCCTTGAGGACTGGTCTGATGAAATGAAAGAGGCAGGAAATCATAAGGAATGCTGGTATAATAAGATGAAGGACAAGGGGCTTGGAGTAAAGATAGCTCTTGATGATAAAGGAGAAGTTGGGGGTATGATTCAGTATATTCCTATTGAGCATTCTTCTGCAAATGGGAAAGATCTGTATTTTATCAATTGTATTTGGGTTCACGGATATAAAAAGGGACGAGGAAATTTTCAAAAAAAAGGAATGGGAAAGGCATTGCTCCAGGCAGCTGAAAATGATGTAAAAGACAGGGGTGCAAAGGGTTTAGTGGCATGGGGAGTTCCTTTGCCATTCTGGATGAAGGCTGCATGGTTTAAAAAGCAAGGATATACTAAAGTGGACCAATCAGGGTTTTTGGGACCTGTACTTTTATGGAAGTCATTTACAGATGATTCAATTCCTCCAACCTGGATCAAACGAAAGAAAAAGCCTGGGAAGATCCCTGGCAAGGTAACTGTTACAGGATTTATAAACGAATGGTGTCCTGCTCAAAGTATTGTATTTGAAAGAGCAAAAAGAGCTGCATTAGAATTTGGGGATAAGGTAATATTCAAAGAGATAAATACATTTGACAGAAAAGTCATGCTGGAATGGGGAATTACTGATGCACTATATATTGATAATAAAGAGGTAAGAACAGGACCGCCTCCATCTTACAAGAAAATAAAAGGAAAAATTGCAAAACAAGCTAAAAAATTATAAAAGCCTGGCTATAGAGAACGAAAATTTGACCAAAAGTATCCGAAATTTTATCTTGATAGCTCTTGGTAGCCTTTCATTGGCTTTGGGTATCCTTGGTATTTT
>JAYEGO010000639.1:0-1704 GCA_034659155.1 Bacteroidota bacterium
TATATTGAAGTCCGGCAAATATCCTATGTCCTTTCACGTTAAGCAGACCTCCGCCCGTGAGATGATAAAAATCTGCATTAATAGTTCTTATTTGATTCTCAAATCCTTCACTATTTGCAAAACTGTAGTGATGTTTGGCACTAAAATCGGTTTTAAATCCGCCCATTATCATTACATCTTCTGAAACTTCAGATTCATATCCTACAGCAAAATTTACAACATGCCTGGCATCATTGTTATAACTTAGCCATTTTTTATTGACAAGTTCATTATAAATACTTCCGGTAGTGATATTGGGGTTGATATTTGCATCAATAATGGTGTATGCATTAAGTTTAGAAAAATATTCCATAGTGAAAAAATATTTATGTTTCCCATTTGGCGTTCTGTAGTTAAGCCCAAACGCTATTGACAGGGGATCTTTATGGTTAATACTTATTTCGTCTTTTACTTGTTCATCTGCAATCAGGTAATTCTGAAGGAAGCCTGAACCTGAAGGGTCTATGATATTTTCTTGTTGATCAAGTTTTGAAACAATTTTTCCATCAGAGTAAATATTAATCGAAGGAGTACTTATGTTAAGTCCCATGCTGATACTCCCTGATTTGTATCCCAAACCAATCTTCCACAATATCCTGTAATTATTATAACGGATATATTCTGAACTTGAGTTGTTTGCTGTATAAAAAGGAATTGTGTCGGTATCCGAAAAAATAGTATCTGTCAAAGGGAAAGCATACAGGTGGCTTGAATGATTATATCTTAAGCTTTTTGCTGTTCCAAACATACTGATGCCTATCGAAAAACCAGGTTTAATTTCATAGGAAGTACCTATTCCGACCCAGTCTTCATTGTACCTTTTTCTAAACTTGAAATTTGCATAGTAACGTTCTATTCCGGGAAGAGACTGAAGTATATCAAGGTTAATATCCTGTGCATGTGTAAGTTCAACTTCATTTCTTGATTTGTTTAGGATAACCACCTGGAAGCTCATGTCTTTCATGTTTTTTGGCTTGAGCAGGAAAGAGAGGAATCTGGGCTGAATGTTGAATTTTGTTGTTTGCAGATCTATACCCTCACCCAGGGCATTTGTAAGTTTATAGAATTGCAAGCTAACCAGGTTGGCATTGAAAGAAAATTTTGATATCTGATTTTCTGTGATCCACGCGGGGTTATAGTAAATAGCCCCTACACCTGCACCTCCGCCAACTACCGCTCCGGCAAGCATGGATGATTCTTCGTTCAGGTTGGTAGACCAGTACCTGCTTGACTGTGCTGCAAGTTCAGATGAGGAAAGGAAAGAAAAGCTTAATGCTAAAATCAGAACTTGAAGATCTTTTCTTATCATATGAATTTTTCTGTCAATTTGTATTTTCAAAGATAAAAGAATAAAGAATAAAGATATCCTCCTATGCCTGAAAAAGGTTTCGGAGGACGAAGAAAGATTAAAGCATGTCCTGAGCCTGTCGAAGGATATATAGTCAATGTGAGTGAAAGAAGAGATGAGGTGATGAGGTGATGGGGTGATGAGGTTATGTGGTGATGAGGTGATGAGGTGATGAGGTGATTAGGTGATTAGGTGATGAAAAATTGAAGATTGTACTGTAGATCGACTTTCCCAAGTCGATTTCGAAATAAGGAAACATTCATGCTTTGGTGGAATTCTGCAAATTGCCTGTTGTAAAGTATTGTAAAAGCATACTG
>JAYEGO010000640.1:0-7373 GCA_034659155.1 Bacteroidota bacterium
AAAAAGCTTAAGTATATACTTCAATATAATGAACTTAAAATGGCAATTAATAATATTCAGAATTTAGAATCTAATCTCTGGCTAGAGAATGAAAATGGGGAAATTGTATCTGATAACAACGCATCTGGAACTGCTGATACAATTAAGACATTAAGAGCAATATACTCAGGCTATAAAATTGATTTAATTTTTGAAAGCAAATCAGGGGTATATCATTTTTTTAAAGTGAACATAAAAACTGAAAAATAATACATCATAATTTAAAAAATGGATCACCCAAATCCTAAAGACCTAAATGCTACTATTGAGTGGGCAAGAAACATAATAGCTAATCCAGACATGTATTTAGTTTTAGATTCTGAAACAACAGGGTTGGGTCAAAAAGATATTATAGTACAGATTGGAATAATTGATCCTTCCACCAATATAATTCTTGATACACTAATACGACCAACAAGTAGAAAAACAATCCCCAGGGAAGCTTCATCTATTCATGGAATTACTATAGACATGTTAGAAAAGGCACCAACATTTGTTGACATATACCCGAAGTTCAAACGAATAATAAGAAATAAAGAGCTTGTAATTTACAATGCCAAATTCGATACACAATTAATTGTTCAAACCGCAGTACTTGAAGGGGTCAAAGAAGATTTTAAAATTGATGCTCATTGTGCCATGTTAGCTTACTCAATGTATATAGGAGAATGGTCTTCTTACCATGGAAATTATAATTATCAGAAATTGCCTTCTGGCGATCATACAGCAATAGGTGATTGTAAAGCTACCTTGGACGTAATTAATAAAATGGCTATTACTGAGTTTATCGAAATACCTAAAAAGTGGTGGCAATTAGGGAAGTAATAAGTCGATTATAAACAACACCCAGAAAAAACGCACTCCTATTTGTACACCATTTCCCTAACCCTGGGGATTTGGGCCCTATCAGTTCAACAACTTTTTAATCACTTAAACTTACTATCGTAAAAACACTACTAATAGTAGCAGTGCTTGTACTGCTATTGGTTGCACTTGTTGCATTGCGTAATACCATAAGGAATAAGGGGCAACGCAACACACTTGCAACATCACTTGAAACCCTTAAGACCCCATGATTATGAGTAAGATTATTTGTTTTGTTTCCGGAATTATATATTTTTGTATATAAACAAGAATATATGTGGGTTGAATTCCAGGCAAAAATGGGGCCATTTCGGGTATTCTCTACTTCTGATGTAGAGAAGCAATTTCCATCCATGAACCTTATGAACCTGGTACGCTGGCAGAAGAAAGGATATATTTTGAAGCTGAGAAATCGATGGTATGCCTTCAACGATGCCGAAAGCCACGAGAACCTTGAATGGCTGGCAGCCAATCTGATCTATGTACCCTCATATATCAGCTTACAAACTGCTCTTTCCTGGTATAATCTGATCCCGGAAATGATAGCCACAACCACATCTGTTACTACCCGGAAAACTAACAAATTCTCCACCCCACTGGGGAATTTTGATTATCACCGGATCAAGCCTGAGCTATTTGGTTTTGGCTATGTTCTGGAAAATATGGACGCCTCCAAGGACTTCAACGGAAAAAGTAGAAAGATCATGATGGCAACTCCTCAAAAAGCCATTCTGGATTTCTTCTATATCAATAGTTATTACAACACAGAAAAGGACATTGAGGATCTAAGATTGGATGAATCCGAACTGGTTAATATCATTAACCCCGAATTTTACCAGTATCTTGGAAGATATCAAAGTAATGCACTTGATCGAAGAATACAGAAATTGACTAAACTTCATGGTCTATGATAAATTTTGATGAGATAAAATCCTTTTTCGCAGAAAGCCTGCGAAGAAATCCAACCCACTACGAATACATGCTGAAGGAGTATTTCCATTACCGGATGCTTGATATGATCTTTTCCGGGGAATACGCTTCAAAGTTGAGTTTTATCGGAGGAACCAACCTGCGGATACTTCATCAAATTCAACGCTTCAGCGAGGATCTTGATTTCGACTGTTTCAATCTATCCAGGGAAGAATTCATGAATCTTACCGACATGGTTTTAGACAGGCTAAGGCAAGAAGGTATTAATGTTGAAGCCGATGACAAGGAAAAAGATAAGAAGCTGGTCGCATTCAGAAGAAACATCGTTTTTCCTGGATTACTATTTGATTTGGGCTTCACTGGTCACCGGGAAAAGAAACTCCTGATCAAAATCGAATGCGAACCACATAATTATGAGTACGAACCCGAAAAGCCTATTATACAAAAGTTCAACGTCTTCACCCAGATTTTCGCTCCTTCACCTTCTATGCTTCTTTCTATGAAAACCGGAGCTGTTCTTGAAAGAGGAAAGGGCCGGGATTTCTATGATTTTATCTTCCTGTCTGGAAAAACAGATCCGGATTTCGGCTATCTGGAGGCTAAATTCGGTATTACCACTTACTCTCATTTGTACAACAAAATCCTGGAATCTTGTCAGGCAACAGATTTTAAACTTAAGTCACGTGACTTTGAAAAACTGGTATTCGACCAGACAGAAAACCGAAAAGTATTGTTTTTTAAGGAGTACATCCAGCAAAAGTATGAGGGTTATCCCAAATGGTAAAATCGTCACCCATGCAAAATAGATTTAAGATCGATAAGGATGAAATCAATCGGCAATTGAAAGAATGGAAAGCAGTATGGCTGAACAAATGGAAATAAAAAGAGTACCCTATTACAGGAAACCAGGTGAGTTGACAGTTGAAGAATGGCAGTCGGCCCTGAGGAAACAATATGCGCTGGAGCAGAAATTCAAAGTCAGGAATATTGGATCCGAGCCCCTTTATTCAGACTATGGGGTTTATAATCCCGATACCAACAAAACCTACAAAGTATCCATTAGGGACAACATCAGCAGTTTTAATTACTGTTCGTGTCCGGATTTCAGGGTAAATACGTTGGGTACATGCAAGCACGTTGAATTTGTCCTTTTGAGTAAACTCCGATTTAAGAAATATCAAAAACATATTACTCAATCTCAAAAGAACACATATTCATCCCTGAGTATCTACTATGGCAGGGACCGGTTGATTCGTCTAAAGAAGGCCGATCACATCGACAAGTATCCGCGAGAGGAAGAATATTTTGACGATGAGGGATTTCTGCAAACCGGAATGATCTCCGAACTGGATACATTTATCCAAGAAGCCATCCGGATGGACCCGGCATTTCGTATTTACCCGGACGTTTTTGAGTTTATCAAAGGACACAAGGAAGCAAAGTCAAGACAAGAAAGGCTGAAGGAGATATTTCCGGACGGAACCAATAGCAAAATCTTTGATGATCTTGTCCGCACCAGGCTCTACACCTACCAGAAAGAAGGAGTGATGGGAATACTCAGAGCCGGCAGGGTATTGCTTGCCGATGACATGGGCCTCGGGAAGACCGTTCAGGCCATTGCTGCCGTTGAAGTATTTGCCCGTTTTTTTGGCGTATCACGGGTGCTGATCATTTGCCCCACTTCACTGAAATACCAGTGGAAAAGTGAGATCATGAAATTCGCCGGCAGGGAAGCCTGCATTGTGGAAGGTCTGGTACATAAAAGAAAGGAACTATACAGGCAAGGCAGTTTTTACAAGATCATCAGCTATGGTGTGGTACGCAACGATCTTCACCTTATTGAAGAATTGAAAGCCGGGCTTATCATCATTGATGAAGCCCAGCGGATCAAGAACTGGAAGACGCAAACCGCTCAAATAGTGAAAAAGATCCGCACTGGATATGCCATTATTACTACGGGGACACCGCTTGAAAATCGCGTTGATGAACTGCACTCAATCGTGGAATTCATCGACATGTATAAGCTGGGGCCTCTGTTCCGTTTTCTGCACAATCACCAGGTCCTGGATGAATACGGAAAAATGATTGGCTACAGGAATCTTCGAACAATCAAAAAGACCCTTGAGGATATCCTGATCCGAAGAACAAAGAGAGAGATCAGTGATCAGCTTCCCGGAAGAATCGACAAGAATTATTTCGTCGAAATGACCCCGGAACAGACCGCCGAACATAAAGACTATTACGATGTCGTAGCCCAGCTAGCCAGTAAATGGATTCAATTCGGATTCCTTGAAGAGGAGGAACGACAGAAGCTGATGGTATGTCTTAATTGCATGCGTATGGTGGCTGATTCGACCTATATCCTCGATCCCAAAACCAACCATGGGAACAAAGTGCCCGAAGTCATAAGTCTTATCAGGGATCTTATGGAATACAAAGGGAATAAGCTGGTCATATTCAGCCAGTGGAAAAGGATGTTTGAGCTTCTCATCAGGGAATTCAGAAAAATGAATTTGCAGTTTGTCTACCTGAACGGGGATGTGCCAGCCATTCAGCGGAAAAAGATCATAGAGCAATTTCGTGATGATAAAGACCTCCGTGTATTCCTTTCAACCGATGCCGGAGGAGTCGGGGTGAACCTGCAACAGGCAAACATCCTGATTAACCTCGATCTACCATGGAATCCGGCAGTGCTTGAACAACGAATCGGTAGGATACACCGTCTGGGACAAAAAAAGAAGATCCAGGTATTCAATTTCGTATCAGCATATTCCATTGAACATCGCATTCTTCATCTGCTTGAATTCAAAAAAACTGTATTCGCCGGAGTATTGGAGGAGCAAGGAGAGGACCAGGTCATGATTGAGGGATTCATGAAATCGGTTCAGAACCTGATCAATGTGGATCTCCGCAAGGGAGATGGTAGCTTGCCAAATTACACTCAGGACAGGGAAGATGTTATGCAGGTAGCTGAGGAGAATGCAGTCTTTGACAAGGATCCGGTAAAAGATATTATTCCAGGTGAAAGAGACCTAATACCGCAACAAAACGAATCTACGGGAAACACATTTCCAACCCCAAGACTGGGAATTCAAGGAAAGATCCGACGATGGCTCAAATCTGTATTTTCATTGTTTAAACATCCCTGATTGGTGTTTAGTACTATTGGTCGGATTTTCCGAAAAAACTCATGAATAACTTCTCGGATAACTCAACGGCCTCATCCGACAGAGCTACAGATTTGGTCTTTCGCTTTGGATCTGAAATGTACCCCTTTTAACATTAGGAAAGGCAAGAACACTTCGCTTATTGATACTGTAAATTTCGGGTTTATCAGTTTTTATCATTGACAAGAATACGGCCGATCTTCCCGGGGCCAACACAAGTTTCCAGTCATATCGAACTGATCCAAAGTTACCCTGACCATACCAGTCCATACCATACTGCTTGCACTACCCTTTTATCGTCCTTTTCATTGTAATATCCTATCCTGCAAAGGTATACAATCGAATTCCAATTAAGCAAATTACTTTAGCAACAACATCAGTATGGGTTTACCGAAAATAGTTTTAATGATTCGGGATACAAGGGTATTCGATTTTATATACTTTTACATATAGACCTGTTTTACAGGTAGCCTGGCTTTAGTATAAGTGTTTTCACCTTTACTGTGTCGTCTGATTCTATCATCTAGATTGTTGGTATGTCCGGTATAGTACGTATTATCAGCACACTTTAAAATGTATACATATTCCATTGGTTACAGCTTTGTGGGCTCCGTCCACCGTAGCCCGGGTTTGAGCCATTTACATAATAAAGTTAAGGGAATAGATATAAAGAAAAAGCCCTCCTTCGCGTAAAGCTTCGGAGGGCGGAGGTGGGCCCAGCTGGGCTCGAACCAGCGACCCCCTGATTATGAGTCAGGTGCTCTAACCAGCTGAGCTATGGGCCCTGAACATTATATCGACTAGCGAAATTAACTTTTTATCTAAAACAACCCCTAACCAGTCCCGAAAAACTTCGAAGCTTTGCTTCGTTAGTTTTACGAGGATCCTTGATTTGAAATCTATCCGCCAAAGGCGAATAGGTCAAATCGGGACTGAGCCCTGCCTGCCGGCAGGCAGGTATGGGCCCTGAAATTGGGACGGCAAAAATACACAATAGAAAAATAAAAATCAATAAGGAAGCCAATTATTTAAAAATGATGATGCTATTGGCTGAAGGAAATTTGTTTATCCGCTACGCGGAATCCATTGCCTTTTGTAACTACCTTTCCTACAACACTAAATCCGCTACGCGGAATTTCTCCGTAGGCCGTGCCTATAGAACTTTATTTCTCTTGAGTTGCAGATTAAGAGCAGATCCTGAAACCTGCCTGTCCGGCAGGCAGGTAAGTTCTGGATAACGACCCCTTAAAAATCAACTTTTAAGACAATCTCTGGTTATAACATTTTATCCCGATGGGATAATCATATTGCTTAAGCGATTATAGTTTTCCCAGGGTTTGAATGATCAGTTGAATTACCTTATCTACATTTTGCTCAAAAACTTTCAATACCTCTTCCCAACTTACTGCATCTTCATCTTCTTTCCAGGAGTCATAATCAGTACTCATGGCAATACAGGCATAGGGAATACCAAGTTCATTTGCAAGAATGACTTCCGGGGTAACAGACATATTGATGATATCAGCTCCCCACAGACGGAACATTTTTGATTCTGCCCGGCTTGAAAATCTGGGTCCTTCAATGGTGATGACTGTTCCTTTTTTATGATAGTTCAGATTTAATTCGCGAGCTCCCTCAATCAGAACAGAACGAAGATCTTTTGAAAATGGCTCAGCCATGGGAGTATGCTTCAGATTACCCTTTTCAAATTTATTGAAAAATGTAATGTCCCTGTGGCGTGTAAAGTCAATAAATTGATCCGGGAATACCAGGTCTCCCCTCCCAATTTCTTCTCTAAGACTTCCACAGGCTGTAGTAGCTATAATATGAGAGCAGCCAAGTTCTTTGATCGCAAAAATATTTGCTTTATTATTTACCTGTGAAGGTGGTATGGAATGATCTCTTCCATGCCGGGATAAGAGTATTACATCTCTTTCATGAATTTTCCCTGACAGAAATGTAGAGCTGGGTTTACCATAAGGAGTATTTATTTTTTGTTCCCTGGTATTTTTAAGGAATTCCGGATTTTCAAGTCCTGTTCCCCCAATGATGGCTATTTTACTCATGTAAATACTGTTTAAGAATATCTAAGGTTAATTTTCCGGCTTCTTCAATATCAGAACCAAAGAACAAAAGTCCGCTTTCATGTCCTCCCATAACAATTATTCCTGTTTCAATAATTTCAGGATCCCGGAGAAGCCTGGATATTTCTATAGCAATTTCAGGAGTTCCAAAGGCCCATTCTTTACCACTTGTCGGAAACCTGTCTAAAGCCCATTCCCACATTCCCTGGTGATGAATATGAATAATTCCAGTGATACGGGGGGCACTTGCATAAATTGCCCCATGTGTCAATGACTCAGAAGAAGCTTT
>JAYEGO010000641.1:0-1696 GCA_034659155.1 Bacteroidota bacterium
TAAGGACACAAGAGATTGATAAAGTACTGTTAATTAATTAACAACAGAATTCTTCCTTTGGATTTAAACAAAATGGCAATAAGCCAGGCATTAATAATTAAAGTCTTTACATTAAATATTTAACATCTGACATTTGACATTATTGAGCTATTTTTTGTCAGGAAGTTTAAAGCTTATCCTCACACTGGTTCCTTTCTTATCTTCCCCTTTAATACTCATTTTCCCATCCCACTGATAAACTCTTTCTCTCATATTCATGATGCCTAATGATTTTGAGGATTTGACATGATTCTCTGAAATTCCAATACCATTATCCTTTATCAAAATATTCAAATCATTCTTATCTACGCTAATGGATAGTTGAACTTTGCTTGCATTTGCATGTCTTGCAATGTTTGTAAGGGCTTCCTGCACAATCCGGTAAACTGAGATTGCTTGCTCAGGCAGCAGTTCGGGCTCTTCATCTGGCAGATCCAACTTTAATAATATTCCTGTACGCTCATGAAATTGATTTAATTGCCAATTCAAGGCCTCCATAAGTCCCAGGTCATCCAAAATGCTTGGTCTGAGGTTCGCAGATATTCTTTGGACAGCTTTAATTGATTGAGTTACCACATCCTTGATAGAACCGGTCTTCTTTACAAAATCTGACTTGCTTTCCAATAGTTTCTTTTCTAACCAGCTCAGGTCCATTTTAATTGCTGTAAGAATTTGCCCAAGGTCATCATGCAAATCCTGTGCAATTTGTTTTCTTTCCTTTTCTCTTACAGTTTCTAAATGCCGGGCCAGGTTTTGAAGGCGATTGAATGAATTCTTGAGTTTTTTTTCATTTTCCCTGACAGAAGTAATATCGAAGGCATAATATAGAACATGTTCATTATCAACATTTATAAAGTGCTTGTCCAATACTTTACCATCCTCTTCCATGACAATGTGTTGATCTTTTTGATCGTTATTTGTTTTTGGAATGGGACAGTTATCACAAATTGCGGAATTCTTATATAAAGATTCGTAACATTTTGTTCCGGGCCAGGCGCCTATTTTAATAGCGTGTTGATTGGCCGCAACGATTTCATAGTTTTCTTTTCGTATCAGTAGGGTGATATCGGGCATATGGTCAAGGAAAACCTGTGAAAGAAAAGTTTGTTTTTCAAGAGCTATTTGTGTTTCCGTGTAGGCCTTGCGGGATTCATTTTCATGCAACTCCCTTTGCATAGCAGGAATGAGTCTGGTAAGGTTATCTTTAAGAATATAATCTGATGCCCCCGATAGCATCGCTTCTACTGCCTTTTCTTCGCCAACGAATCCTGAAACCAGTATGACCGGTATAAGGGGCATGGCTTTTTTGATGATTTTAATTGCTTCCAGACCGGAAAACCCCGGCATCATAAAATCACAAAGAATTAAATCCCAATCCTCCGTGGGTAGTATTTTATGAAGTTCCCTTGCTGTGCATATCCTTTTCCAGGCAGGTTTAAACCCTCCCTTTTCCACCTCATAGATCAGGAGTTCCGTATCTGCTGGGGAATCTTCAATCAACAGAAGTTGAATTTTCTTTTTCATAGTAATTCCATGTAGTTCCTTAAAGATAGAGTTTTTGTTCTGAATCATTTATAATGAAAGAAGTTTTTGCTTTTGGTTTATATTTATTATGTAATTTTATCCTTTACTTTAAATATATAAGCCATGAAGCGGA
>JAYEGO010000642.1:0-4647 GCA_034659155.1 Bacteroidota bacterium
ATTCGTATTGGAGGTAGTCAGCAAGACTACCGGTGCTTGACCAGATGATCTCTTTGTTCCATCGCTCACTTATTCTGCTTCTAAGCATCAACTTCATGGTAAGACTGTCGTTGATCTGGCTTGTTAGGATTAAATCAGATTTTTTATATAAAGCAAATCCTGCATCATGACATAAATCTATAGCTTCTTTACAGGCAAGAGCTGCTTTTGTCCATTTTGTCTCATCATATGAAGTGCTGAACAATGTTTCGTTATCTTTTGAGGTAAAGGTGGCATAATCAGGATTTCCGTTAAAAAGCGGACTGGCTGCTGTCATCAGCACTCTGGCCTTAATTGAAGCAGCTATTGGTTTTGTTATTCTCCCCAGTTCTGTGGTTGTCATTTGTATTTGAAGGGGAAGGTCGGGTATGGCCTTGTCAAGTAATCTAACAACATAATTAAAACATGAATCAACATGTTGTCTTTCTATTTTAATTGCTTCAGTAGTAGCAGAAACAGGCATACTTTTATCAGTAATATGCATTGGACCGTACATTCTGATTAAATAATAATGATAATAGGCTTTAAGGAAATTCACTTCTGCCACCCACCTTATCCTTTCATAATCGTATAGATCTTTTACTCCGCCAATCTTTTCCAAAAAGGTATTACAAACCCTGATACCTTCATATAGAGGTTTCCCTCCCTGCCCTCCGGTCCAGTAATCGTATAGAGGGTCAGTTATATTCTGTTCTCCCCTGGCTATTCTTACTGCAGCATTATAATTCAGACGATCGGGATACCAGATCTCATCTCCTCCTAACAATGTTGGATTCCCCCATGCATCGCCAAACTCTGGCAGATACGAATAACATGTTGTGAGATACTTTTCAGCAGTGTACTTATCTGAAAAAGCATTCTCTATGGTTGCCACGTTATCGGGAACAACGTCAAGGAATTTCTTGCATGAAGAAAAACCTGCCATGATAAAAACTACTATTAGTAGATATTTAAATTTTGCTTTCATAATCTGCTTCATATTTTAAAATGATAACTGAACACCTCCGTTTATAACCATTTGTATAGGATATCCCAGGCCATTGCCACCCATTTCAGGATCCCATAATTTAAAACCGCTGAATGTTAAAAGGTTAACTGCACTCACATAGAATCTGGCTTGAGTCATTTTAACTTTTGATAAAATTTCAATTGGCAATGAATAACCTATTTCTATAGACTTTAACCTGATAAAAGATCCATCACGCATAAATTTAGTGCTTGTTCGGTTATTGTTACTGATTACATAATCAGATAATCTTGGCCAAAGTGCATAAACATCCCGGTTCTCTTCAGACCAGTAGCTATCTGCATAAGCCTTAATTAATTGGTTGTTTGAAGTAATACTTCCACTTCCATCTACATCCAGGAATGGGGCTGTCCAATATGGAGATATCCAGAAAGATTCACGTGCAAGCCCCTGGAAAAAGCAGGAAAAATCAAAAGCTTTATAACCAAGAGAGATCCCAAGGCCATATACAATTTCAGGGGTTGTTGGATATCCAATCGGGACCTCATCAATCCCTGAGATCCTGTCGTCTCCGTTTATGTCTTTATATTTAATATCGCCTCCTGTATATTCTCCAAAGCTTTGTTCCGGTGAATTATTGACTTCAGATTGATCTACAAACAATCGTTCCGCAATATATCCCCACCTTTGATCAATTGGCTGGCCAACAGCCGATAACCATGGTGTTGCTGAATAATCTGGCTCTTCAGCTTTAGTAATTATACCACGGGCGTAAGTGAAATTTGCTCTTGCCTGAATCCAGAATGTATTTGTAATAAATTGGTTATAATCAACAGAGATATCTACTCCTTTACTTAATGCTTCTCCCACATTTGCTCTAACCGGTGACTCCAGGCCCATACTGGCAAGCTGTATACGATCCATAAGAATATTATACCGCTCATCACGAAAAATATCAGCCTGGATCATTAGTTTGTCGAACAGGCCGAGCTCGATACCTATATTTAATTTTTTTGCTGTTTCCCAGGTTATCTGGTCATTTGCATATCTGTCAATAGAAACACCATTTTGTCCGTAGTTGTAATAGGTCCCGAATGGTACGTATTTCGATGCATCATCCATATTAACCTGAGACATATAGAAGAAACGATCACTTGGAGATCCAATAGCATCATTCCCTACAAGGCCGTAAGTGGCTTTCAGTTTGAGCATTGATACTATATTCTTAATCGGCGTGAAGAATTCTTCGTTTGAAGGTATCCATGCAAGTCCAACAGAAGGGAAAAATCCAAATCGTTCTGATTCAGAGAACCTTTCAGAACCATTGTAGCCAAAATTAAATTCCGTAAAATATTTATTTTCGTAAGAATATGTGAAACGGCCTGAAAGACCCATATTTCTGTAGGGAAGAGAGAGCTGCAGGTTATCGGCATTTGCCAGTAGTTCTTCACGCATTGTGAATACTAACATGCCGCTAACACCATGTTTGTCAAGAAATGTACGGTTATACTGAATTACAGACTCAATATAAAAAGAAGAAATAATGTCTTTTTCGCCAGGAGAGTAATCCAGGTATTCCGTACCATCTTCTATATTTAGAGGCAGCAATTTGTAATGTTCGACACCTAAAGGATCCTTAATGGGTTTGTAGTAAAAGGGTTCGTAATTCCTGATAACATCAAAGTAAGAAAACCTGTTTGCATTTCCTAAAGCCCTGATTCTTAAACCTTCAGTTATGAATTTTAAGTCCTGGGCGATCTCAAATTGAGCCAACACCCTGTTCTGGCTGTAATCTTTATAGCCTTTAACCATATCTGCGTAAGGATTATAATAATTTCCTGTTCCATAATTTCCGAATAGAATATGCTTGGTATACTCATTACGGGCGTCTGGTTCATAATAGGGCAGAAAATAAACAGGATTTGTGCGCATTACCTTATTATACATTGCACTTCCTCCATCAATAGGGCCTGTATAGTCATCAAATGTGGTGTTAAATATAAACTTTGCCTGTGTGGTTTCTGTAAGGTTAAGATTGATATTTGCACGCAAATTATACTTTTTAAGATCTATATTATTATTAAAATTATTTCTTTTATCAACCTTAAGCATTCCATTGTCCTGGTTGATTGTGGCTGCAAGGTAATATCGTGCCACTTTCCCTCCCCCGCTGACATTAAAATTTAAACGGTGATTGATAGTTTGGCTCTTAAAAAGTTCATCATGCCAGTCTGTGGTAGGATAGAGTATGGGATCGGAACCCTCAATGGTTTTATCAATTTTTTCCAGGGAATATGGAAGCAGTCCCAGGGGATCTCTTGTTTTAACAGCTTCATTATGCATAAGCATATAAGTGACTGGATCGGCCACCTCAATGTTTTGTGTTGGCCTCGATATGGATGTTTCATATCTAAGGGAAACTCTTGCTTGGCCCTCCCTACCTTCTTTTGTTGTAACATAGATTACTCCGTTTGCACCCCTTGCACCATATAAAGCAGTAGCAGTGGCATCTTTCATAATCGAGAAACTTGCAATGTCATCGGGTTGCATTTTTGCAAGATCTTCAGAGTTAAGTTCCACACCATCAATCAATATCAGAGGATCTTTTTTATAGCCGAATGTTGTAACACCCCGTATAAAAAATTGAGCATTATCCTTGCCGGGTTCCCCACTACGCTGATAAGAAATAATACCAGACATCCTTCCTGCAAGAGAGGTAGTTAAGTTACTTGAGGGGATTTTCAAATCTGCCGGTTCAACTGTTGTGATAGACGCAATTACACTTTCCTTTTTCTGCTTTGCGAATGCAACAACAGTAACATCCTCTAATTCTGCAGACTTATCAGTCAGAACTACATTAAAAAGAACTCTCTGACCAACAGGAATTTCTTGTGTTTCCTTACCAACAAAGGCAAAAATCAGTATATCTCCCGGTTCAACATCAATGGAGAAAGATCCATTAACATCAGTGATTACACCCCGGGTTGTTCCTTTTACAACAATGGTTGCTCCAGGCAGTGGGTCGCCATTCTCATCAGCAATGGATCCTGTCACCTTCTTACTTTCCTGTAAATTAGTTTCAGAATTTGGTTTTTTCTTTGCAATCTCTAAAGAATGTTTCCCATACGCACTTCCTGGAAAAAGTAATACTGAAGCCAGTATAAAGGGTAAAAATTTCTTTAATAATAACCCAGATCCAGGGAATCTGAAAAAGCTTAAGCAGTAAAGTTTTACTCTCATAGTTTTGGTTTAAGAAATTTAAGGTCATTTCTATGCTTGGATAAAATTCCGCAATATTTCTTAAATCAAACTGCTAAAATTTCTCAAAAACAAGGAAAGCTTAAGATTCAATGGGTAAAATTTCTGCAAACATAAGGAGGAATTATGTGCTGCTTCCTTTCTGTAAGGTAGTCATAAAAACTTACAAGGTGACCTGTAGTCATCTGATGTATAAAAGTCCAGATTTGTTTAATTGTACAAAATAATAGTTTCTACCCTGTCAAGTATTGCATGCAGGCAAGGCTTTTGCCCTGACAGGGCAAAATTTGAATAACCCTCCTGGTTCCGGTATTCCGGGACAAGGAGGGTTGCGACATAATAGATAAACTTCATCCCCGAATGGGGGTGAATAATTTGATAAT
>JAYEGO010000642.1:4747-7327 GCA_034659155.1 Bacteroidota bacterium
AGGCAAGGCTTTTGCCCTGACAGGGCAAAATTTGAATAACCCTCCTGGTTCCGGTATTCCGGGACAAGGAGGGTTGCGACATAATAGATAAACTTCATCCCCGAATGGGGGTGAATAATTTGATAATTACTGGCCATTTTTTTGGTTTCTGTTAACCCCTTTCAGGGACGGTTATTCAAATTTAGCCACTTCGTGGCAAAAATCCATCGAGACAGGCTGTGAAAGAAAAGCTAAGGTAGTAGCCACTTTGCAGAAAAAAATTCAATGAAACAAGAAACAAAGGATTCCTGATGTGTCTTCAGTAATGAGGACTTGCTGATTGTAAAGGAAAACAGGACTTCTGCTCGTTAAGCGAGTAAGATTACAGCTTAAATGAAAAGTTATAACTAAGCCTGAAAATTATGACCGAGCCTTGAATCTCAACTTGTTCGTGCATATACATAATACCGGCTTTTAGCGATTGTTTATTATGTAATGGGAATTTTGCTTCTGCGGCCAGCCTGTATTGATCAATTGTATTATAGCTGTTACTGCTTAAGGGGAAAAAAAGCTCACAAAAAATAATTGGGGTAACTGGACTTTTGCGGATGTTGTAACTTACTTTAAACTTGTTCCTTATGTGGTTGTCAGGATCAAAATCATTTGCCTCAGTAATATATGTCCTTTTCCTTCTCGTGTATCTGAACCTGTTTTCTATTTTAAATCGTTCAACCGGGTAATCAAATTTTATATCGGCAAAGAATTTACTCCTGAAGTAAAAATGCATATTCTCCTCTTTTCTCCATGCCACACGATACTTAACGGAAATATCAAATCTTTTATTGATCTTATACCCCAGTTCAAATTCACTAAAATATTTATAAAGGTTCCAGCTGTTATTTAAAATACGTGCTTCACCTGAAACTCCAAAACTGAATTTTTTAGGAAGATCAAGTTTTATTCCGGCACTAAGCCACTCTCCTGATAATTGTGATATTCCTTTGAAACTGCTGAGGAGTAAAAACAACAGAAGAAGAATATAGTGAAAATGATTTTTCAAAAGCCTGTTTTTTTAAAGATCATCATCTGTAAGGTAGGTATCCTGATCATCGGCAGCATTGATAACATCATTCTTGGCATAGTAATAAATCCTGATCCTGGCAGTGTCCCTTAAAAAGTTTATCCTTCCTATTTCAATCCGGTTTATTTTTTCTATGCCTGTACGATCTTCAAGATCCTTAATTAAATTTCCTCTGTTTTTGGCATTGATCATTTCAATATTTTCATAAACCACATTTTTAGATGTTTCATGCCTTACCGGCCATAGCATTTCAAGAGCAAATGTTAAACCAACAACAGCAATGTTTGCAAATACTATTTCCAGTAAACCTAAATTATGGTCTGTTAATGCATTGATGACTGATATACCTATAACAAGAAAAAGATATGTCATTTCTTTAATAGGAATTTGTTTTGTCCGGTACCTGATAATACCAAAAATTGCAAAAAGTCCCAGTGCAAACCCTAGCTGAAGGTTCACACTCTCAAGTAAGATACATAGTAGAAAAACAACAGTGCTGATAATGAAATAACTAAAAACGTAGTCTTTACGTTTGGAGTTACTGTAATAGAGCCATCTTACCAATAAAAGTGCAACAGCAAAGTTTAGAATAAACTTGATAAAAAATTCAATCGTCTCTGGTTTATGAATTGCTTCAATTCCAATTTGCTGCATGATGGTTTCAACTAATAATAGCATTATCTTGTATTTTATGTATTTTTAATATTTTAGGATTTAAGAGGCCTGATTTTTTTAAAGATGGGTCTGTGAACACAATCCCCATACAATATTTGCTGAATCCCCCTGATTTAATTCTGTATTTTAGTAAAATATTATGCAATCCGTTTGCAGATTTATTCCTTTCGTATTTGATTTCCAGTATGGCAATGTCTAAAAGCTTTTCATCTGCATAACTATTTCCATCATTTAATTTACGAAAAGCAATATTGGAATCGATAGTTATTCTCTGTGTAAAATTCTTATCAACCAGGGTGATTCTCTTAAAGCGAGTTCTCAAGTTAGCTTTGAGCGTCGCTGGTTCATAGGGTAGATGCTTCCGAACAAAAGCCTTATTCAATTTATAATTGCCATTTTCAGGAAAAGCATCAGGTATACGCCACTTAAAGGTCTTGCCGTAATTGCTTTTGAATTTAACTTCAAGAAATGATAAATCAGTGTCATTATATAGTCTGTGCCTTATTTTATAACGGTTAAGCTTGCCCCGGATGTGATTGAAATACATTTTGAAATCAGCCGTATCATAATATTGAGTACAGTAGCTTGAAACTCTTCTGCCATCAATTTCCAGCATGTAGTAATTTTTTGAAATATCTTGTAAAAACTGATCAAGCAGCCTGGTATGAAAAACAAATTTTCTATCCATCCGATGATAAAACGCAACTTTATCTATGTCGCCGAGAGATATGGGACTGAACAAATTCAATGTCTCTTGTTTTATATGAGTCATAATAATAATTGAGAAAGAAAAAAATGGCATTATTGAATAATGCTACTTTACATCATGTCCGTTGAACCAGATA
>JAYEGO010000643.1:0-1687 GCA_034659155.1 Bacteroidota bacterium
ATTTTCTTTTTCTGTGATTTTTGCCACCCTACCCTTATGAAATTCCACCCCCATGCCAATAGCCTGCTGATAAAATTCACAAAAGCCTTTGCCAAAAGCCCTTATATCCATACAATAAATACTTACATCCGCCATGGGTAAAGCTCCCAATAACAGTTGGGCCTGTTTCACAGAATACATACAGCAAATTTGTGAGCATATAGGGTTGCCAACAGTTTCATCTCTTGATCCGGTACATAATATGTAAGCTATATTATCAGGCATTTTGCCATCTTTAGGCCTTAGTACTGAATTATATGGCCTTGTTGGCACCAGTTGCCTTTCCATCTGCATTGCAGTAACAACATTCTTAAATTTACCGAATCCATATCTCAATATCTGGGTAGGATCAAAAAGCTCAAAACCGGTAGCAATAATGACCGATTTCACACTTAAAGGAATTTCCACAGTTTCCTGTGAGAAGTCAATGGCATCTACCGGACACACTTTTTCACACAGTCCACAAAGAATGCAATTCTCAATATCGATATTGACAACACGCGGATTCGCAATGCTAAAAGGTACATATACAGCTTTTCGTCCAACCAGATCGTATTGATACTGGTCTTTAACCACAACAGGACATTTGTCTTCGCATTCCTGACAACCGGTACACAAGTCTTCATTAACATACCTCGGTTTTTTGACGAGGGTAGCTGTAAATTTCTTCTCAGAAACTTTTACAATGTCCTTGACTTCACTATAAGTATAAATTGTAATATTTGGATGTCTGATAGTTTCGGATACTTTGGGGGTTGTGATACAAGCAGAGCAATCAAGGGTAGGAAATACCTTACTTAAGTGTATCATTTTCCCGCCAAGCGAGAGGTCTTTTTCAACAAGGAGGACCTTATAATCTAAATTGGCCAGGTTAATAGCTGCTTCAGACCCGGCAATTCCCCCACCTATAACCAGTGTATCGAAGGATAATTCGTTTTGTTGCTCCACATCAATAAATTTTTATTGTTCAGATAATTGATCTGCAAAAACATTCATTTGCTTAACAAAAGATTCGGCGCAGACCGAACAGATTGCTGCCATTTTTAATTTTTCTGGCGGTATCCCTTTTTCTTTCATCAACACATGCGTTTGTGAAATAATCTGTCCTGTTTTGTCGGTACATGATTCATCATAAGCGCAATCTGTTCCGTCGGCCGCAATAAAAACGCCATCAAAGCCTTGATCAAATGCATGCAGGATCCACTTTGATTTCACTGCACTGGAACAAGGGACTTCTATTGTAACAACAATAGGTGAATAGTGCAATTTGAGCAGTCCGGCAAGGTCAATTGCCGGATCAGATATTTTTTCGGTAGAAAAAACCAAAATTTTAGGAGCTTTCTTTTCCATTATTGTAACATTTAAATACTTAACTCAATTTTAAATGCAGATTTGATCTAAAGCCTTGAATGCTATTATATTTAATTCGGTGATTTTTAATCACCGAATAGCCATCAATTGATTAAGCCTTCTTTAAATAAATTCTGAAAAAACCGGAATCTTCCTTAGTGCCAAGATATTCATGGCCTTTTTTATTTGCCCATTTTGGGACATCCCTCCTGGTCCCCTCATCAGCTGAAAGTATTTCCATTATTTCTCCCGATTGTAACTCACCAATAGCTTTTTTTGCAGCCAGTAACGGTCCCGG
>JAYEGO010000644.1:0-7318 GCA_034659155.1 Bacteroidota bacterium
TTCATCCTGTTTAAAGAAATTTGGAGAAGAGCAGGAAGCAAGGGAAAGGGAAACCTTAAAAGAATATATTGCAGACAATGATATTACAGTACCACCAACAAGCAGTGGAATGTATTACCTTGAAACCCTTGAAGGAACAGGATTGGCGCCTGAAACCGGAGACAGTCTATGGGTGCATTTTACAGGTGAGTTTTTAGATGAATCTATTTTTCAATCAACTTTAGAGGGACCTCCTTTTATCTTTCAGATTGGAGTGGGTGAAGTTCTTGACGGTTTTGATGAGGGTGTCTCCTACATGAAAAGGGGAGGAGAAGCAACACTTATAGTTCCGTCCTGGTTGGCTTATGGTGCGAATGGTTATTATTCTATACCCGGATATACTACACTGATTTATGATGTGCAGCTTATGGATGATGCAACTTTTGATAATCCAGATGATCTGGCAGCATTTATTGATGCAAACCAAATAAGCACTCAAGCTACAGAAAGCGGTTTATATTACATTGAGACAGAAGCAGGGACAGGGGATTATCCTCTACTTGGTTCTGATGTTAGTGTCCATTATACCGGCATGCTGCTTGATAGTACAATCTTTGATACTTCCATAGGAGGCGACCCAATTTCTTTTTCACTTGGAGAGGGAGATGTAATTGATGGTTGGGATGAAGGAATTGCCCTGATGAAAAAAGGTGGGAAAGCAACACTAATAATGCCTCATACTCTTGGATACGGAGTAATTGGCAGTGGAACGGTAATACCACCCAAGGCCTACCTTGTTTTTGATGTGGAGCTGCTAGACCTATAGTAGGACAAATGGAATCACACATTCAGGGAGCTTATTCTAGCTTTTAGCTTTTCAACTCATCTCTACTTAAGTGGTTTATAATTCTTAAACAGGCTGAGATTTGATTCTTCTACAGTTTCTCTGAATTTTACCCAATCCTGTTCATAGAATATATTTACCTTTTCCAGTGTTTTATCAACGATTTCTTCTGCCTGCTTGAGCATAAGCAGTTGGGTTGGATTAAATTCTTCGATGCTGTATACCGCCATACGAATACTTCTTATTTTTGAAGTTACAATATCCGGATTCCTGTAAATTCCCTGAATATTTTCCTCTGCAAACATATTTTCTGTCATTGCTTTCATAGCTTCTTCCACGGCCTTTGTAGCTTCTTTGAGTTTTTTAGTAGCCTCATCTTTTTTCTTGGGAGTCATTTTCTTAACATTGGCAATGGTCTCCTTACTTTCTTTAATACGGTCATAGGCTTGTGCAAGCAAATCAATTTTAACAATGATTTTTTCAAGGCTTGCTTCATTCTTTTTTAGTGCATCAACCGAGAAATTTATCCTGGGATCTGCCTTTACTTCAAGTAAGGTAGAGTCGCTGACACCATTATAGCTAAATTTAACCTTATAGGTCCCTGGATAAGCCAGGCCACCGCCACCTCTTTCTGGTGAGCCGGGCTTTGGTTTGGGTTGGTTGGGCCAGCGAAATCCTTTTTTATCCATGCCCCAGTAAATTCTATTGATTCCGGTTTTTGGAATCATGGTCATGGTCCTGATGGTTTTTCCATCCTGGTCAATAAATTCAATTTTTGCTTTCTTAGATTTTGGATCCAGACCGGGACCAGAAGAAAAACCTCTATACATATATCTCCTTTGGCTGATATCCCTGCCTGCCTGTGAGCCTTGTTTTGCATCTCCTTCCTTGACAGAAAAACTTATCATTGCCCCATTTCTTCTGTTATCTCCTGAATAATAAGCACTTCCTGCCGAAAAGTATCCAGGTTCATTTTTGCGATTGACCATATAAGCAACAGGTGGTGTGAAAACATAAATTTCTTTGTCAAGAATTTTTGTTCCTTTTGAGGCAATTTCTCTTAATGGTCTTATGTCATCCATTATCCAAATGGAACGACCAAATGTGCCTATCACAAGATCATGCTCTCTTGGGTGTATCACTAAATCCATTGTAGAGGCTTGAGGGTAACCTTCTGTCCAGAGTGTCCAGTTTGCACCTGCATTCACACTTATATAAAGACCATTTTCTGTACCTAAAAACATTAAGTTAGGTTCAACAGGATCCTGAACAAAGGATAGTACATAACCCCAAACATCTTCTGTATCTATCATTCTTTTCCAGCTCTTTCCGTAATTTTCAGTGTGGTATAAATATGGTGTATAATCATTTCTTCGGTAATTATTTATTACCACAAATGCTTCTGCCTCATTGTATGCCGATGGATGGATCTGGGGAATCCAGCTTCCGGAAGGGACTCCTTTTAGGGCGGGAGCTGTATTTTCCCAACTTTTTCCACCATCCCTGGTTATCTGTAAATTGCCGTCATCTGTTCCTACCCATATAATCCCTTCTTGTACAGGACTGGGAGAAATTGTAAGAATAGAAGTGAAGTTTTCAGCTCCAGTAGCATCATATGTAAGTCCTCCACTTTCCATTGCTTTTTGTTTTTCAGGATCATTAGTGGTCAGGTCCGGTGAAATTATTTCCCAGCTTTCTCCACTATCGGTACTTTTATGAAGAAACTGGCTTCCAAAATAAATGATTTTGCCGTGATAAGGATCTGCTGCAATTGCAGCATTCCAGTTAAAACGAAGCTTGAGTCCTTCAGGATGTACTGGCTTGATACTTTTCGTATATCCCGTGAGAAGATCAATTCTTCCTACATTTCCCTGTTGTGACATGGCATAGCAATATCTGGGATCACTGGGGTCAGGAAGTACATCAAAGCCATCCCCACCATATAAGTTTTCCCAGTATGTATTGATGATTCCACCAGATCTCCAGGTATAGGCTGGACCCCGCCAGGAACCATTATCCTGCATACCCCCGTATACATTGTAAGGAAGTTCGTTGTCAACCTGAACATGATAAAATTGTCCAACAGGTAAATTCTCGATAAACCTCCAGTTTTTTCCATGATCCTTGGTGATTGCCATTCCACCATCGTTCCCGTTGATCATAAAATGAGGGTTTTCAGGATGAATCCACCAGGCATGGTGATCAGGGTGAATGTTCCAGCCAATTAGTTGCTTAAAAGACTTCCCTCCATCCTCACTTACATTAACCCTTGAAAACAAGGTGTATACACGATTTTCGTTACTGGGGTCTACATAGATCTCTGCATAATAAAAAGGGCGGTCTCCAATACCTTTATCTCCAACTTTTTCCCATTTAAATCCTCCATCCTCTGACCGATAGAGAGCATTTTTTTCTGATTCAATCAGGGCATAAACCACTTCCGGATTACTCTTTGAAATAGCGAGTCCCATTCTTCCCAGCTTTCCTTTTGGCAAACCATCTTTTTCAGTTAATTTGCTCCAGTTTTCACCGCCATCAAGAGTTAAATAAAGACCCGAGCCTTCTCCGCCAGAATTAAAAAACCATGGCCATCTTTTATGTTCCCACATATTAACCAATAGTTTCTTATGGTTGGAAGGATCCATTATCATCTCTCCAACTCCGGATAAATTGTTGGTGTAGAGTATTTTCTTCCAGGATTTCCCCCCGTCGGTAGTTTTGTAAACTCCCCGGTCTTCCTGGGCACCCCAGGGAGATCCAATGGCTCCAATATAAACCACATCACTATTTTCCGGATCAATAATGATACGATGGATGTGACGTGTTTTTTCAAGGCCCATCAACTTCCATGTTTTTCCTCCATCAATGGATTTGTACAGACCATATCCACCGGAATTACTATTTCTTGGGTTTCCTTCTCCCGTACCTACCCAGACCACATCTGGTGTCTTTTGATCAATAGCTATAGCCCCAATCGATAAGACCTTTTCATTATCAAAGATTGGTTCCCAGTTGATCCCTTCACTTTCCGATTTCCAAACACCGCCGGAAGCAGTCCCAATATAAATAATAGATGAATTGTCAAGTACAACATCAATGGCAGTTACCCTTCCGCTCATACCAGCAGGACCAATGTTTCTTGGCTTAAGATCTTTAAGCTTTTCCATGTCAATTTGTTGAGACATTAGGTTGAAAACCAAAAAAAGACTAAAAATTGCGCTGAAAAATAGTCGATAATTCTTCATTTTAAAATGGATTATTAATTAATATATGTGTTTTTTAAATTCAGGATTGATGTTACTGGATTCCTGATGGAAAAACAGTTCTGTATTGTAAACATGTTTGACCTGATATAGTGTGAAATTATTCCCTTCAATATACTTCAAATTAATATAAAAGCTTCTGGTTAAGAATATCCCTGTAATAAGAAAATAGCTGGACGTTTATGTATCTCTGGGATCATCTTCTTCCATTCCCGAATGGATTTTGTTTTTATGAACTCTGTTTCAAGGCTCAAGTCACATGCAATACAAAAAAGCGTTTCTTGAGAAGCATGTGCAAAAATATCTTCTATCATTTTCATGTTGCGATAGGGCGTTTCCATGAAAATTTGTGTTTCCCTATTTTGATAAGAGCGTTTTTCCAATGCTTTTATTGCCCTGATCCTTTCATGACTCTTTACTGGAAGATATCCATGAAATGTAAATTTCTGACCATTAAAGCCAGAGGACATTAATGCAATAAGAATTGAGGAAGGTCCTATTAGTGGAATTACACGTATGTTTTTCCTATGAGCTAAAAGAACAATCTCTGATCCTGGATCAGCTACCGCAGGAACACCTGCTTCGGAGATTATACCTGTGCTGTGATTATTCAGCAAGGGTTTTGTCATTGCTTCAATTTCCATTGATCCTGTGTGCTTGTTCAATTCGAACATTATAAGCTTTTCAAAATCCTTATCGAATCCTACTGATCTGAGAAATCTTCGTGCACTTCGAAAATTTTCTACAATAAAATAATCCAATGATTGAATGATCTTAAAATTGTCATTTGGGAAAATTTTGGTAATTGAAGTTTCTCCTAAACTTGAAGGGATAAGGTATAAGGAAGCGCTCATCATTAGAAATTTTTATAAAGGTAGGAATTATATTTTCAGGCAAGTAATGAACTGCGTAGAGACAATAATATATAATTTAGGTACTTTTAGATAGAATTAATTAATTGAGAAATTTTGGAAATTACTTTTTTGGGAACAGGCACATCTCAAGGAATGCCTGTAATTGGTTGTTCATGTGATGTATGCACTTCTGTCGATTCGAGAGATAAAAGGTTAAGGACATCTTTGATGGTGAAAACCGGAGATATCCGGCTTGTCATTGATTCCGGTCCCGATTTTCGTTATCAAATGTTAAGAGAAAATGTTAAGTCTTTGGATGCATTGCTCTTCACTCACGAACACAGAGATCATATTGCCGGCTTAGATGATGTAAGAGCATTTAATTGGATCCAAAAAAAAGCAATGGATCTTTATGCTGAATCCAGGGTTCTGAAAGAGATTCGAGAAAAATTTTTGTACGCTTTTGATAATTCTTATCCGGGGGTTCCCAGGCTAAATTTACATGCAATTGAAGAAGCAAAATTTGATATAAATGGGCTCTCTATTTTACCAATCCGGTTGATGCACTATAAATTGCCAATATTGGGATTTAGATTTGGGGACATTAGCTACATTACTGATGCAAGCTACATTTCTGATGAGGAAAGAAAAAAGCTTATTGGATCAAGGTATTTAATTGTAAATGCATTAAGACGAGAAAAGCATCCTACTCATTTTAATTTGCAGGAAGCTTTACAATTGATAGAAGAGATTAAGCCCGAAAAGGCATATCTTACACATATCAGTCATCAAATGGGTCTTTATAGTGATATCCTTAAGGACTTGCCTGATTCTGTTATTCCTGCCTATGATGGACTTTCTTTTTCAGTTTAGAAACTACATTTTCTTACTTTTAATCATAAATGCAATACTTAGTTTAATATAAATTTTTAGTAAATTCGTAGGAGAACACACTAATTAAAAATTAACATAATGAATAAGAAAGAAGTTTACATTGTTGCTGCTGTAAGGACTCCTATAGGCAGTTTTCTGGGTAGTTTGTCTTCAATATCTACTACAAAGTTAGGTTCAATTGCAATAAAGGAAGCCCTTAGTAGAGCAAAAATCAAACCTGAGGATATTGATGAAGTATATATGGGAACAGTACTTCCTGCAAATCTTGGGCAAGCACCAGCCAGGCAGGCATCTATTTATGCCGGTATTCCTAACTCTGTGCCATGCACAACTATTAATAAGGTTTGTGCATCAGGCATGAAAACCCTTATAATTGGGGCGCAAACGATTCAGGCAGGAGATAATTCTGTTGTTGTTTGTGGAGGAATGGAAAATATGTCAAATGCTCCGTTTTATGTAGAGAAATACCGGACGGGTAATAAATTAGGGCATGCTTCCCTGTTGGATGGTATGATCAAGGATGGCCTATGGGATGTATATAATAACTATCATATGGGGAATGCGGCTGAGCTTTGTGCTTCGGAGTTGAAGATAAGTCGCGAGGAGCAGGATGAATTTGCGATTCTTTCCTATAAGAGGTCGGGAGAGGCTACTGAAAAAGGCTTGTTCATGGAAGAAATTGTCCCGGTTGAAATTCCCCAGCGTAAAAGAGATCCAGTTGTGGTGGATAAAGATGAAGAATATACTAAAACCAGTTTTGAAAGGATCCCTACCCTCAGGCCTGTATTCCAAAAAGATGGTACAGTTACTGCAGCAAATGCTTCTACAATCAATGATGGGGCTGCTGCAATGGTGATTATGAGTGGCGACAAAATGAAAGAATTGGGAATAAAGCCATTGGCAAGAATTGTTGCTTATGGAGATGGAGCACAGGCACCGGAATGGTTTACAACAGCACCGGCACTTGCCATTAATCAAGCCTTAAAGCGTGCAAATCTTACTCTCGCAGACATGGATTATTTCGAATTAAATGAAGCATTTTCAGTTGTTGTGCTTGCTGCAATTAAAGAAATGAAGATTGATCTGAATAAATTAAATGTGAATGGGGGAGGCGTTTCATTGGGACATCCAATTGGTGCTTCCGGAGCGAGAATCATTGTTACCCTTGCAAGTGTTTTGAAACAAAACAAAGGGAAGTATGGTATTGCAGCCCTATGTAATGGAGGAGGAGGAGCTTCTGCGGTAATAATTGAAAATCTGCAATAGCCCGTATTGTACTAATAATAAGTCTTAATGTGGTTCTTTTTAACTCACCGGGTGACTTCAAGTCACCCGGTGAGTTATATAGAGCTAATAAAGATTATGATTAAGCCACCTGTACCTTCTGGCATTTCCTCCGAACTTAAAAGCCGCCGTAAATTCATGAGAGCCGTAGGTGTATTTTCTAATACTATTTATGTTATAGTCAAAAGCATAACCGAAAT
>JAYEGO010000645.1:0-1686 GCA_034659155.1 Bacteroidota bacterium
GAATAAGCACATTTAAAAAGATTTGTTTTAGTTACCATGTATGCAATCTGATAGCCTCCCCAGCTTTGTCCATTCAGGCCGATCCTGTCCTTATCGATAAAATCAAAATTATTGATTAAGCTCATAGTACCACTAACAACCGCATTGTAAGCACTTTCTCCGGGATATCCATCAGTATAAACAATATCGGGGGCAAAAACAAGATAGCCATTACTTACTTCCATGGTTCTGTTTATTTTCGATCGTTTTGGCGCAGGAATCCAATGAGTATGTAAGCCATCCGACTCACGATCATAGAAATAAACAAGCATAGGATACTTTTTTGAAGGATCGAAATCCTCAGGTTTATATAGCAAGCCCTGCAATTCCTTTCGATCAAAAGATATCCATTCTACCAATTCAACAGTTCCCCAGTTATATTCACTTTGCTGTGGATTTGCTGAAGATATTTTTGTGGGATTGCCAAAGTCAATTTCACTGATCCACAAATCAGGGAATTCCTTAAAGTTTCCCTTCCTCCAAATTATCAGATCATTATCTTTTGCCTTTACTGGTGGATAAAACCTGTAATCATCCATGAATATTTTGGAGGGATCTCCACTAGTTTCAACCTTTTTAGAATAGAACCCACCTTGTTTTGTTTTCAGATGAAAACCATTAAGCAGCATATCTTCTTTAAGTGCTATAGACTCTTCTTCCTTATCTAACTGAATGTATCTTAACCGGATATTATTCTCCCTTCCATAGGCATTTGTCAGATTCACTGCATCCTTCTTTTCTGTAGGATCTATTTTCCACAAATCAAAAGCGTCATACACCAAAAAATAATCATCTTCCCCAAGCCAACCAGCAGATCCATACGACCTGGGATAGCTTGGCGTGTCATTGGTTTCATCATAAAACGCAACATTAATTTTAGAGGTCAGTTTAATCTTCTGGCCAGTCTTTACATTTTGTGCATACCAAATATTATCGCGATTATCAAACCAATACATATATTTCCCCTTCGGTGACATTGACGTCCTGGAACTTAGTTTCTCAACAAGCATTTTTGCTTTCCCCGTATTCATGTCAACGAGGTAATAATCTGTGTAACGGTTTTGATCCCAGGATATAAGTTTTCTGTATGGAAGATTGGATCTGCCCAGTGCATATTCCCCATTCCCATCCTGGAAAATTTGTACTTCAGGCATCTTCAAATTGGCTAGTTGAACCATCTTATTGTTATCCGGAAAAAATACGGCAAGATAAGCCCTCATTTTTTCCCTTTTAACCTGAAGTTTTTGCATTGGTTGTAAATAAGGATCGTTCCATGTCCAAACATCTACCTTATATTTTTCCTCATCCAGCAAAGTATCTTCGGGCTCCTTAACCGGAGTAACTGCTGTGCTAAAAAATAATCTTTCACCATTTTCAGAAAAATATAATCTCCCGTTTTCACTCACACTCCAACCTTTATTCATCCCAACAGAAGCAGAATTTACAAGTTCTTTCGCTACATCCATTTTCTCTTCCCAGTAATACAGCTTATAGATTTTCATTTTTGAAGTATCTGAACTAAACAAAAACCCTAATTGCTTGCCCTGCTCACTAATCGCTAATTTTTGCGCATATCCATCGCGGCTCATAACTTCTTTAGAAGATGTTTTTTCAGGCTTAATCAGAAACAGCTTTGAATGAACAAGT
>JAYEGO010000646.1:0-7313 GCA_034659155.1 Bacteroidota bacterium
ATTCCGGCTTTGCCGGATTTCACTGGGTAAATACTCTATGGGAGTAAAGACATAGTCTTTATTTCACAGGGTGAATGCGAACGAAGTAAAATAGCATGAGTATTGCACCAGCAATCAGAGCAAGGCAGATTTCACTTTTCGACCTTAAACTCTTTGACCTTGAGACCTCCTTACAAAGAAAAAGCCAGGTTTTTGAATTCCTGGCTTGACAATCCCAAAAGGGATTGAATGTATGATGGGTAAACGGGTATGATTGTTTACAATGAGGTAGATGACAGATTACACTAAATGGTTGCGTCTGGAATAAAATAAATTCTGAAATGCCAAGAAAATTTGCCTGATGTTTGAGATTATTTAGAAAATGGGTATCTTGGGAATGAGCCATAATGAAGATTCATTTTATAAGAAATTAAGTATATGAGAGTTATTTTGAACTGGATAAAGCTTTTGCTTTTTGTTTTTGTGATAAATGCCTGTTTACCCAATGAGCAGGCAGTAGAGCCAAGGAATGTTTTTACTGCCCTTAAAACTCAATCCATACCTTTAAAAATTCGTGAGAATCAGTTTTCTAAAGGAAACCTGGTTATCAATGGCTCTTTTGAAGAAGGTAAATATCTTCTTGAGAAAACAGATGATCCAATGGCAAATATTATTGGATGGACCCGGTCTGCATCAAATGTTGAATGGATTGATCTGGAAAGCGGGTTGTCTCATGAGAATGAGGTGTATGAGGGAATGCATTCTGTGAAAATTACCAGAATTAAGGCTAACGAAACCGATGAACCTGGGGATGGTGTTGAAAGTGACTTTATTAAAGTATTACCCGGGAATTATGATTTTACTTATTACATAAGACTTAAGAATATATTACCTCAGGCCGAACGTATTGGAACACGAATTCATGACGCAATAAATATAAGATTGTATTTTTATGATAAGCATAAGGTTAGAATTGACGGGAAACAGTTTTATCCTTATAAGGAAATTTATTTGGATTCGGAATTTAAGGGCTACTCATTTTCGAATTTCCGAGATATCGATTCTTTGGGTTGGGGAAAAATACAGGCCCGTACATATAATTATCCACTGTCTGAAGGTGATATTCCTGATGGAACCCAGTTTGTAAAAATTTTTATGGGACTCAAAGGAACAGGAATTATGTGGGTTGATAAGCTTGATTTCAGATACTCAAAATGGAATTTCACTGCCATGGAAAGGATGAGTCCTTATTTTGATTCTTCTTTTTCAGTTGCCAGCATGTTAATTCCAACTCCCAGGAAGATGGATACGAATGCTGTTGTTCCATTGTTTCAATTGAAACATGATTCTTATATACCTCCCTTGATCCTTATTCCAGTCTCTGCAAGTAAAAAAACAATACTTGCAGCTAAGCTAATAAAGGAGGAATTAATGAACAGGCAGGAGTCTTATTTTAAAGGAGAGCTTTTGGCAGGTGTTAAAATCTCTCCCGGAATGATTCCCCCGGAGGATTTTGACGGCCTTATATTTTCGATTGGAAAAACTTCAGTATTTGATAAATGGAAGGATTCTCTTTCATATTCCTCTATTCAGGACAAGGAGCAGTCGTATATAATAGAACCCCTGCCAGGAAGACCAAATCTGGTATTTGTAGCCGGGAGAGATCCAATTGGAGATTATTATGGAGCTACAAGCCTGGTTCAACTTATGAATAAAGACACAAATCTTTACCATTCTGCTACCATACTGGATTTTCCTGATATCAAAGGTAGATCGTATTTATTTGCATCCTGGAATAATCAGGAAGAAATGATTGAGGACATTGGTTCTATTGAGCGATTGAGTCGACTGAAGCTCAATAAGGTATATGTTGGATATGGTCAAACAAGGGGTCGGAAAAACTGGTATGCCCCGGATAATCTATATGTAAATGGAGTTTCCATGGCAGGCAGGAAGTGTCGTCAATTGGGTGTTATGAGCCTGGCAATTATGGTGAATCCATATTACCATTTTGATTATGAGATGCATATAGATTCTATTTCCAGCGATCTTAAAAACCGGTTTGTCCACTCTCATGCATCAAGCATGCAAAAACTAAAGAATGTATTTCAAATTGGCCTTGATGCAGGGGCAAATACTATAATGCTTATGGGGGATGATTTTGTTCCTCATAGTGGGAATAACAGGAAATCATATACTCTTTATCATCAGGACGATATTAATAAATTCGGAAGCCTGCAAAATGCACACGGCTACATGATCAATAATTTGCATTACTGGCTCAAACAGAATTATTCCAGTACCAGGTTTGAATTTTGTCCTCCATGGTACCTTAATGAATTTGTTGATAGAAGCAGAGGCCTGGCCGAAGTATACTTTAATGACCTGATGAAAACCATTCCAACTGATGTTGCCATTGTTTGGACGGGGAACACTGTGCGATCCTTAACTTATGATCTGGCTGATTTTGAAAGATATACCAGGCTTATAGGAAGAAGTCCTATGATCTGGGATAATACTTTATATGCCCGGGGTCTTGAAGGTGTTTATGGAGGTTACCCTGCTTATTATCCGGGAAAGGCAAAACTTTGTAATCTTTTTGAACCTTATGATGTTCAGGTGCCTGAAAATTTTGATAAATATATTGATGGTCCTCACATGTATGTTAATGGCTCAGCTTATTCTGAAATATATAAAATAAAATATGCCACAGTTGCTGACTTTGAGTGGAATACAGGGGACTATAATCCCGAGTTTTCACTTTGGAAAGCTTTGAATTCAGAATATGGTGTTCAGGTATCAAAATTATTACTTGAATTCAGTGATATTTATTATGCTATGATTGAAGTTAATTCCTTGCTTGAAGAAGATGCCGGTCAACGCACCATTAATCTTGGAAAGAAGTTATTAGAGAGTATGGAACAGATTTATTCTTTTTTGCAAAGTGAACCAAATATGAATCTGAAGCTTCTGGCTGAGCTGGAGGTATATAAGATTAAGGCTGAAACGGAATTCATGAAGCTTGTAAATGTAATTCAATAGAGATACAATAGCCATTCAGTAGTCATTCAGTTATTGTGCAAATGGGATATTTTGTTTAAAACCTCATTCGTTTCTATAGTTTAGTTTATTCAAATTATTTCTATTTTTACGGCTTGAAATTTTATGCGCATGAGATTTGAAGAAAATACTTTTTATCAGGACAACGAAATAAAGCTGAAGGTTCAGAGATATGAACAAATGAAGAGAGAGAAAGTCAGCTTATACTTTGACGTTCATGAGTTTGAAGACATAATTGATTTTTACCTGGGAAACAACAGTATTGGAAGTGCCTCTGAAGCTGTAAGGTTTGGACTTGATCAACACCCCTCTTCTATGGCCATTCAAATGAGGGAAGCACAGGTATTGACAGACAGGGGGAAGATTAGTCAATCTTTAAAAATACTTTGGAAATTATCTTCTATTGAGCGTTCAAATCATGAGGTTTTCTTATTACTGGGAACTGTACTGAACATCAAGGGAGATCATAAACAGGCTATTGAAAATTTTGATAGGGCCCTATCATTAAATCCTGAAGATAAGGATGAAGTAGCAAGCCATATTGGGATAAGCTTGCAAAACAGGGAGAGGTTTATTGACGCAATCAAATATTTTAAATTGGCTTTGAAGTTAAATCCAAACCGGTTTATTAACCTGTATGAACAAGCTTATTGTAATGAAAAATTGGGTAGATATAGTAAGGCAGAAAGCTATTATAAAGCCTATCTTGATAAAGAACCCTATGCAGAAATAGGTTGGTACAGCCTGGGAGTTGTGAGGAGTGGTATGGAGAAATACAGGGAATCAATTGATGCTTATGATTATGCCCTGGCAATAAATGATAAAAATACAGCCACCCTGTTCAACAAGGCTAATATTTTGTTTCTTTTAAAGCAATATCAGGATGCCGCAGATGTTTACACTGAACTTCTGGAAATAGAACCTGATAATATTAATGGTCTTCTATATATTGCTGAATGCTATGAAGAATTGGGTTTATTTGATAAGGCTGAGCATTATTTGAAAGAAGCACAGCTTGTAAAGCCAGATTCAGCCGATGCTTTTTATGGTATGGGTCTTCTATCAATGAAAAAAAATGATGTTAGGGAAAGTAGAAGATTTATCAGAAAGGCCATTTCACTTGACAACGAAAACCCTGAGTTCTGGTTTGCTCTTTCCAGGTCTTATCAGTTGGATAAAAGATATGAAAGTGCAACAAATGCTATCGATAAAACTTTAGAACTAGATCCCTTTAGTCAGGACTACTGGGTTGAAAAAGCATACCTGGAATCTTTGAACGGAAAATTGAAATCAGCTATTGCTACACTGAAAAAATCTTTCTCTTATATTCCTGAAAATGCACAGGTACATTATAAATTGGGAATATTACTTTTAAAAACCTTTTCTTTTGAGAAGGGTCTTTCTCATATTGAAGAAGGTCTTATCCTGGACTATGAGCTTTCTAAAGAAGTTTTTGAAACAGAAAAGAAGATTTTCTATTCCAAAGAAGTTCAATCCTTACTTTCAAAACATAAGAAATTATAGCTTTGTTGCTCTAATGAAATACTATATAATTCTATTTATAAAGGGAATAGGAATAGGAGCCGCAAACGTTATTCCAGGCGTTTCCGGAGGAACCATTGCTCTGGTTACCGGAATTTTCGAGAAGCTTATTGACTCTCTTAAATCAATTGATGTAACTGCTTTTCGCCTATTGATAAAAGGGGAGTTTCGTAAATTCTCAAAGCATGTGAATCTCGATTTTTTAATTGTAGTTTTTGGAGGAATTTTTGTCAGTATTTTGACCTTCGCCAGGTTATTTGAATTTTTATTTCTTGATTATCCGGTTTACGTATGGTCGTATTTTTTTGGATTAATCCTGGCATCAGTATATTTTGTAGGGAAGACGGTTAAAAAATATAAGCTATCTACAATAGTTACTTTTCTTATTGGTACTACACTGGCTCTGGTTATTACTTTTCTATCTCCTGGATCGCAGAATGATCATGTTCTGTATTTATTTATTTGTGGTATCGTTGCTGTTTGCAGTATGATCCTTCCGGGTCTTTCCGGCTCTTTTGTTCTGATACTAATGGGAAATTATGAATTGGTTTTTATTGAGGCGGTTAACAATATGGACATTACAATTCTTTTACCGGTAGTTGTGGGAGCTATCTTTGGCTTGATAGCTTTTTCTCACATACTGTCCTGGATTTTAAGAAATTATAAGGATCAAACAATTTCCTTACTTACCGGGTTTATTCTGGGTTCTTTACTTACACTCTGGCCCTGGAAAAGAACTGTTTACCAACTTAATAACCTGGGAGAAATTGTTACCAAAACTGATGGTACTCAAGTGATACAGGCTTACGAGAGATTTTTTCCTCAAAGTTTTAATACCGAAGTCATTCTGGCCCTGGTGTTGATGCTGGCTGGAGTTTTGACAATTGCTCTCCTTGAGAAAATTGCTGTAAAAGGGGCAAGTAAACAATTAGACCAAGTTCATGGATGAACATCATTTATATGGAATAATAGGATCTCCTTTGACTCACTCTTTCTCGAAGGATTATTTTCTTAATAAATTCATGAAGGAGGGAATTTCAGATTCAGAGTTTCGTAATTTCCCGATAAGTAATATTTCTGAATTACCGGGGCTGGTAGATTCCCACCAAAAACTTATTGGTTTAAGTGTAACTATTCCTTATAAGGAAGCAGTAATGTCCTTTCTTGATGTAATTCATCCCGAAGCAGAAGAAATTGGTGCCGTCAATGCCATTAAAATCACAAGGGATAAGTCAAGCTTTAGAATGATTGGTTACAATACCGATACTTTTGGTTTTAGTAGCTCCTTACTTTCTCAATGTAAAGTGGAAAAGGGTATGAAAGCTCTGATTTTGGGAAGTGGTGGCGCTTCTAAAGCCGTATATTTTGCCTTACATAAAATGGGTTTTGAAATTTTTGTGATTTCCAGAACTAAGATTAAAGAAGGCTATCTTGCTTATTCAGATCTCACAGAAGCTTTTATGAATGAAATTCAACTTGTAGTAAACACTACCCCTCTTGGGATGTTTCCAGAGATTGAAAACCTACCCCCTATACCATATGAATTTCTGGGAAGAGGACATATTCTTTTCGATTTAATTTATAACCCCGCAAAAACTTCATTTCTTAGCAGAGGAGAAGAGCAGGATGCAAAGATTATCAATGGTTTACAGATGTTGCATCAACAGGCTGAAAGATCATGGTCTATTTGGAATACCGGTTTATAATGTTTTACTGCATTTTATTATTAATTTGCGTAACTATGTTCTCTATTTTTGGTACAAGCTTATAAAAGTACTTTCTTATAATGGTAATGGATTATTTTTCGGCCATTTTTGATTTTCAGTGAATGAGAAAAACAAAGTACATAATTGGAATACTAATTGCTCTGCTTATTGCTTTTGCTCTTACAGGTGTTGTAAACAGGTCAGTTGAATTTAGCGATGAGTTATATATCAACAGGCCTGTTAAGATTGTTTACTTTGCCATGATGAATCCAATGAAGATGGATGCCTGGGTTCAGGGTTTTGAAAGGCTTGAATCCCTCGATGGATTTCTGAATGGCCCGGGTTCCAGGTATTTGCTTACGCTCAGAATTGGAAAAAGAAAGGTGGTGGTAATGGAGGAGGTAACATCTTTTAACTGGAAAGAAGACCTGGGATTAAAATTTGATTTTGGACATATGATAATGGAAACTATGATTATATTCCAGGAAGAAGGGGAGGGAACCAGACTTCTGGTTGAGACAAAAGTGACAGGGAATGGGATACTGTCTAGTTCAATGATTACTTTCACAAAACCCATTATTAGAAAGCATTTTGTTACAAATTTCACCAATTTGAAGCTTATGCTGGAATAGGTCTCTAGTGAAACTGAAATTTTAAAAATCAATGAAGCAATAATTTTGAATGAGGATTAACAAATTAATATATTTTATTCCCGGTTTTCTTTTGCTAGGATTCCTGATGGCAGGGATATTTAATAAATCAATAAACTACCGCCATGAAATAATCATTCAGGAAGAAGTAAAGAAAGTTTTCACATCGGTTATTCTGCCTGGCCAGATAAAAATGTGGCTTGAAGATTTTGAAAAAGCCGAACTTATAGGAAACCTGCTTGAGGACGCAGGAAATCAGTTTTTGGTTACATATGATCTTGTTGGGAGAAGAACCAATTTTGTTATGGATATCGTATCATTTGAAAATGATGAAGAGTTATCAATAATTGCTTATCCTCCCCAAATGACCATTTCA
>JAYEGO010000647.1:0-7305 GCA_034659155.1 Bacteroidota bacterium
CCTGGCTACAAATATCACATGCAAAACCTGGTAAATTCCGGTAACCGGTTCTTTCAAACCGGCGTCATTCTTTATAATGAAATCCAGAGCTAGCCTGATTTCCCTTAAATTGTTGGCATTTGAATGTTGATGGAAATCGCGTAACAGTCCCCTGTAAAGTCTTGAGATACTTTTTTCTATATCTGGTGATATCGTTTTCATATCAATTATACGAACAATTCTGCAAAGATGCGGGTTTTTTACATAAAACAAAATGCGGGCCAAAACTGGCCCGCATTTTAATAAAATAATCAAGCTGTCTGCTATCTGATACTTACCCCGATACCTCCTGTAAATACAGAATATTTAGCGTAAGTGTAATCAGCATGAAGAGTAATTGCTGCCATTTTTAGTCTGGCACCTATAGTAGTTCTGAACCCACTTTTATTCTTTATCTCCATTGCTGGAATTTCTTGAACATCATCATCTGTTACAACAGGAGCTCCAGGATCAATACCCGGCCGATAAAAAGGGATAGGAATTGGCCCGTCAATAAGAATATCTGTTTGAGAACTACTATAACCAAGGCTTCCGTATACGTTAATAACCGGCAATGTGGTTGAAGCAATGAGGCTGATATTGTAGCCTTGAGTTGTTACTTCAACCGATTGATCCTGAAAGTCAGTAAGATCATAGTCTGTAAGGTTATCTCCTCCATCTACCGGTTGAACACTAATGCCTACAGAACTTGACAGATTGGTGTAACCACCAAAAACAGAAACATCTAAAGGCAACTTATCTAATGTTTTAAAATACTGCAGTACACTATGCTTCACTCCTATCCCCCACAATCCAAGTCTTGCATCCGTACTGGGGATTTTGGCTTTCGGAAAAAACCGTCCAATGATTTCAGTCCCGTAAGGCAATCCCACCCCTGCCTGAATCATGGGAGCAGGAAAAAAATGCAATCCCGATCCCTGAGGAGAGGCAAAAGAAGCAATCTCTACCCCACTGCCTGCATCTTCATACACCAGGTCCGGACCTGGTGTGGTACTACCGGCAACTGTCGGGGCTATGGTACTCCCGTTCGGATCGACCAGGGTAAGATTAGTAAAACTCATGTCATTTATATCCATACTACGGTCTGCTTCTGGTATTAATGTCACACTGGTGGTAAAAGTGATGTCAAAACCTCCAAGCTTATGAGGTCTGGCAGAATTAAACCAGCCCCCGTTCAGGTCAGTTCCGAAGGCATTAACCCATGGTGTTACATAAGGAACAAATAATTCCATACCATCTTCTATTCCCGCATTGAAAAAATCAAAATCATCGAATTGAGCCTTTGAAACTGGAGCTATCATTAATAAAAACGCTAGCATTAGCGGTGTAATTCTTAGGTAATTAATACTTTTCATATGTTTCATTTATTTTAGGAATAATTATAATTTAAATCGCGATTGAACAATTCAATATTCTATAGCTCGTATAATCTATAATAAACAGACAGAAAATTAAGTCAAATGGTTGCTTTCCGGCCTGTTTAAAAAATAAAACCTGTCAGCGTCTGCAAGTCCTGACAGTGTTTTTGGATTCAAATAAAAACAGAAAACTCTATATTTGCAATAAATATATGTTAAAAATAAACTAATTCAATTCAATGTCAATAAATATTCCATTAGCTGAACGAATGAGGCCTAAATCACTGGATGACTTTATAGGCCAGGAACATCTGGTTGGTAAGAAAGCCATACTTCGAAACATGATCAGCTCAGGAAGCATTGCTTCACTTATACTATGGGGACCACCCGGAGTTGGAAAAACCACTTTAGCCAGAATTATTGCAAGAAAAATGGATAGACCATTTTTTGCTTTAAGTGCAGTTCATTCAGGAGTGAAAGATGTGAGGGAGGCAATTGATAAAGCTAAAAAACAACAATTCTTTGATAAACCTAATCCCATATTATTTATCGATGAAATTCATCGCTTCAGTAAATCACAACAGGATTCTCTTCTAGGTGCTGTGGAACAGGGAATTATTACTCTGATTGGAGCAACTACTGAAAACCCTTCCTTTGAAGTTATTTCTCCACTTTTATCAAGATGCCAGATATATATTCTTAAACCTCTCGAAATAGACGAACTTAAATCCTTAATTAGTAAAGCTCTGCAACAGGATGCTTATTTGAAAAAAATTCCGGTAAAAATAAATGAAAATGAAGCGATACTACGGTATTCGGGTGGAGATGCCAGAAAACTATACAATATACTTGAACTGGTTATCAATGCTGAATTTACTAGTAATGAAGATGCAAAAAAGATAGTTATCAATAATAAAATTGTTCAATCCCGGATTCAGGAGAATATTGCAATGTATGATAAGAATGGGGAACAACATTATGATATTATTTCTGCATTTATTAAATCTATTCGTGGTAGTGACCCAAATGCTGCAGTTTACTGGCTAGCACGAATGGTTGAAGGAGGTGAAGATCCTGTATTTATTGCCCGTCGTCTTGTAATTTTATCATCTGAAGACATAGGACTTGCCAATCCAAATGCCCTTCTTCTGGCTACAAACTGCTTTCAGGCAGTCAAGCTTATCGGATGGCCTGAGTCAAGGATCATTTTGTCTGAGGCGGCTATTTACCTTGCAAACTCTCCTAAAAGTAATTCAGCCTATGCTGCCATCAATGAAGCCCAGGAACAGGTAAAGAAAACTGGCGACCTGGCTGTACCCTTGCATATACGAAATGCTCCTACAAAACTTATGAAAGAAATTGGTTATGGCGATAACTATAAATATGCTCATAGCTATACTCAAAATTTCATTGAGCAGGAATTCTTGCCTGATGAGCTTATAAATACTGCTTTTTATGAGCCCCAGGACAACTTAAGAGAAAAGGAAACACGTAAATACCTTCAGAATTTGTGGAAGAAGAAATATAATTATTAAGCTAGCAAATGATTAATAAAAGAGAGAATTAACAATTTCAATAAAATGAATTTCATTGAAATTTTGTTGTTTATTTAGATTATTTAAGAATAAAGAGTTATTTTTGGCTGGTAATCCAAATAAAAGAACACTAAGTTTTTGAATATGAACAATATTGACTGGACAATTGAAGGTAATTTCATGAACAAAGATTTTGATTTCCAAAGTTCAAAATCAGCAATATCTTTTATGGATGAAATTGCAAAAATTGCAGATGTGGAGCAACATCACCCTGAGATTCATTTTCACTCCGGAAAAACTGTTAATATCCGTATAAGAATTGAGTCAGAAAAAGGAATTAGTGAAAAAGATATCAGACTCGCAAATCTGATTAATAATATTGGCTGATTCATAAGATTCTTCTCTTTCATATTTGCAGTAAGCCTTTTTTTTATATTTTCATAAGAAAAACAAGCTGTTATGAATAATTTACTCAGGTTTTCACTTCTGCTGCTCATTACCTTTATCTCCTCCTGCTCACAACCAAAAACCACAAACAAGGTAACCCACCAGGAGGTGCTGGTTCGCTATGCTGTTGACTCCATTGGGTTTGCCATACACGACTGGCAGATGGATAGCATAATTATACGAATTAAGAATCTCCAGACAGATTCACTCAAGGAATTTAACAATCCTGGCCAACATCCCTGGAAAGTATGCATTGTCCCCCATGATGATTATTCCTATGTTGGATACCAATATTTAAATATTCTGGCAGGAATTAAAGCAAAAACCATAATTATGTTTGGGGTGGCTCATAAAGCCCGGATTTTTGATCTGGAAGATAAATTAATTTTTGGCCGGTTTGACTACTGGCAAGGACCCTATAGAAAAACCATGGTTTCTGATTTGAGAGATAAAATACTTGATAAACTGGATGAATCTTTATACGAAGTTCATGATTCAATGCAGATAGTGGAACATAGCCTTGAAGCACACATCCCCTTTTTACAATATTTCAATCCAGAAATTGAGATAGTACCCATTCTTGTCCCCTACATGTCCTATGATAGAATGAAGGAAATTGCCGAGCCACTGGCAAGCAGCATATTCAATCTACTGAAAGAGAATCAATTAGAGCTAGGAGAAGATGTTGCCATTGTTATTTCCACTGATGCAGTACATTATGGTGATGAAAAATGGGGTGGGAATAACTATGCGCCTTATGGAACAGATGAAAAAGGAACATCAGATGCAGTGAATTATGAACATGAAATTATGAGAAACTGTCTTATAGGGGAATTGTCTCTAAATGGAATTAAAAAATTTACAGAATATACAGTCCAGGATAAAGATCACAGGGATTACAAATGGACATGGTGTGGCAGGTATTCGGTTCCATTTGGATTAATGACTTCGCTTTCTCTAACGGAACTCATTGGAGAAGTGCCCCTTCAAGGACAGCTTATAGGATATTCAAACAGTATTGATCATGCCCGGATTAGAGTTGAAGACCTTGGAATGGGTACCACTGCTCCAGCATACAACAGGCATTGGGTTGGCTATGCCTCTATTGGGTATAAATAAGTAAGTACTTGAAGAGTGAGCTAAAGTTATAAGTGCCTAAAGTTTATTAATGAACTTTCATCTTCTGAATTCTGATCTACCCTAAATGTCCTTCAATAGCATATTACTCTTTGATTCAGACAGAGTATGGGAAAATTCATCCATTAGCTTTTTCAATTTCTGATACTCCTTGCTTTCAATGGGTGCAACATGCTCACTTCCTGTTTCTTCAAGCTTATTCAATAGCATTACAACACTGATCTGATTAATGTCCAATGCAGGCTGGAATGCCCGTTCCCTGGGATTATCCGAGCCTAATTCAGAAAAAATTCTTGCCTCTGTAAGTTCATAAATAACCTCCCTAACCAATCTAACCGGAATATTCAATTTATTAGAGATCTGCGAGGCTGTGGAGGCCTTCTTTCCTTCTGCAAAATCCTTAACTACATTGGTAGCAATCATTAAAGTCATTAACTTTTTTAGTTTTTTACTGATGCTCAAAGAGTCCAGTTCAAATTCATACTGATTTACGTTTTGATTCGCGAAAGATATTTCAGCGCCCAACAAAACAACTACCCAGCTAACCTGCAACCAGATAAGAAACAATGGAAGTGCAGCAAAACTACCATATATGGCACTATACCTGCTAACACCTACCTGGAAATGTATGTAGCCCCACTGAACAAGTTGAAATATTGTACCTGCTATCACACCGGCAATCAAGGCTGATTTGAAATTAACCTTTGTGTTTGGCATAATAACATACAGTAGGGTAAAAACAATCCAGATTAAAAAATAGGAAGAAAATTTCAAAACGAATTTTAAATTTTCCAGAATGGGGTACATTACACTAAAGTCATCCAACTGGCTGGTAACAAAGATAGTAGAGCTACTTGACAGAAGGATAAGGACAGGTGCAATAAGCATCATTGAAAGGTAGTCACTGAATTTCCTGAAAAAGGGTCGGGATTTTTTAATTTGCCAGATTCCATTAAAGGTACTTTCAATGTTACCTAATATTTGCATTATCGACCAAAGCAAGATCACTATCCCAATGCCGGTAAGAAATCCGCCTCTAACATTTACAAGCAGCCTTTCTGCAAAATCAATAATCCAGTTTAATACTTCTTCATGTCCCTGCAGGCTTTTGATCAATTCAGCCTCAATTCTCTCCTTAAAACCAAATCCATTGGCAATTACAAAAAGCATTGCAACTACAGGAACCACTGATAAAAGTGAATACAGGGTTAAGGCAGAAGCTCTTAACTGAATCATATTTTTTGAAAACCCCCTGGCTGCAATAACAGATATCCTTAATTGGCGGACCAGGAAGGATCTGGTTCTCGAGAGATCCTCTAAAGATGTTGTCCAAATCCCTTCAGTTATGAAATGCATCATTTCTTTAATCCATATCAGAATCTTTTTCATTTTCTTGCAATTTTGTTCATAACATGGCTGTCATAAAAGTATTAATGTGCCGCATTACTACCTGCTGCATAGCAAAGATAATGTAAATATGCTTCTACTGTTAAGCCAGGAATTCTATTTAGGCTATTGATGATTTTATTGGCAGGAAATAGTATTTTTATAGGAGCCAAACTACGATAAATTAGAAGTAGCCTAATAAATAATTAAACTAGCATATGAATTATTCGGCAAATGAATTTTTGATATTTATGTATGTCGTCCCTACGGGACTGAACATATAATGTTTAGGTTCTTTCTATAAATATATCATCCCTACGGGATGGACAATTAGCAAGCAAAATATTATTATGATAGTATGTCCTGAAGGACAAAACATTTACAGAACAGTTCGAAATAAAACAATATAAGTCCCATAGGGACGAAATATTAGTTTACCCATAATATGATCTGCAAATAAGAACAGAGGCAAAAACTATAAACAAATGAAAAATGTTACTACTCCCACCCTACTGTTGAACACAAAACAATGCAGGCAAAATATAAAAAGTATGGTGCGTAAGGCACAGAATACCAATGTTTTATTAAGGCCCCATTTTAAAACCCATCAGTCCAGGATGGTTGGTAAATGGTTTCGTAATGAAGGAATTCATTCTATTACAGTTTCTTCCGTGAAGATGGCACAATATTTTGCACAGGATGGATGGAAAAATATCAGTATTGCATTCCCGGTAAACCTGCTTGAGGCAACAGAAATAAATGAGCTTGCAGCTAATATAAAATTGAATGTTCTTATTGCTGGCACCCAAACTGTGCCCCTTCTCGATGAAAAAATTAGTAATGAGCTTGGTGTATGGATTAAGATTGATACCGGATATGGAAGAAGTGGTATTTCTTCAGAAAAAACCGGGGAAATTGAACAGCTGCTTGCACAAATACAAAAATCCAAATATCTCCGATTAGAAGGATTTTTATCTCATACCGGAAACACTTACCATGCATCTAGTACCCAAGAGATAGTAAGTCTTTTTTCTGATGCCAAAAGGAAACTATCTGACTTGAAAAAAAACTATATCATGGATTTTCCAGATATCAAAATTTCACTCGGTGATACTCCTTCAGCTTCCCTTGTCAGCGACTTTTCGGAAATTGATGAGATCAGGCCCGGTAATTTTGTATTTTATGATTTTATGCAATATAGACTTGGAAGTTGTAACCTGAAGGAGATTGCTGTAGCCCTTGCCTGTCCTGTTGTTGCCTTATACCCTGACCGAAATCAGATGATTGTTTATGGAGGGGCCGTTCATCTGTCAAAAGAATACATAGTTGATAAAAATGGAGAAAAAAACTTTGGTCAGTTACTTAAATTCACTTCTGATGGATGGCAAGCCCTGGAAAGTAAT
>JAYEGO010000648.1:0-1681 GCA_034659155.1 Bacteroidota bacterium
TGTGATCAATCCCACCAACCCATGCAAGAATATATCCTGTTGCAGGATCGATAGCCAGAAAACCTGCATGGAGAGTGAGCAGGCTCTGACGAATAGAATCAAGTGGACTTAACTTTCCGGCTTTCCCTTCAGGATCACCCGGCAGAGTGCTAATTGGTTTGGCTAACAAATGCATTATTTCATTTTCATTATGGCCATCGGCAAGCAATCTCTGGTACCTGGAGCTTTTCCTGACAGTCTCTATAAATAGTCCCGTACTTTCGTCCCAGGGTGACTGGTTTTTCCAGTGTTCATTAAATTCTTTTTGCAGTCGATTCATTTGCAGTAGAACAGCATAGTCTGCATAGGCTTGAATTCCTGATTCTATGCTAGTATAGATGCGGAGCCCATCTGTATACAAATTAATGCTGTCTTCAAAATTGTTCTTCAGGTAACTTTCAAGTTCTTTTTGAAGTATGTCTCTGAAGTATGGTGCTATTCCTGTGTTATGATCAATGCGTCTGTAGTTAAGATGTATGGGTTCATTTATCCATTTCGAATAATCTCCAGAATCAATCCAGCCCTGTTCTGCCATCCTTCTCAATACAATATTTCTGCGCTTCCTGGATTGTTCGGGGTAAAGCCTTGGACTATATGCTGTGTTTGCAGCCAGCATGCCAACCAGGGTGGCAGCTTCATACGGATATAAATCTCCGGCAGACTTGCTAAAGAATCTTTGTGAGGCTGTTTCAATTCCGAAAATTTCTTCTCCAAAAGATACGGTGTTCAGATATAAATTTAATATCTGGTCCTTGTTGTAAATTTTCTCCAATCGGTTAGCAATGATTGTCTCTTTTACTTTATTGACAGTAAGATCAAACATGGAATTTCCTGTTCGGGGGAATAGGTTACGTGCCAGTTGCTGACTGATTGTGCTTCCACCTCCCTGCGATTTATTTCTCGCAATCATGGTTTTAAACAATACCCTCCCGAGGCTTATATAATCAATTCCCTTATGTTCAAAGAAACGTGAATCCTCTGTAGCAATGAGAGCATTAATTAGGTGTGGAGAAATATTTTTGTTTCCGATAGTTAGCCTGTTTTCAATAAAATATCGGCCCATAAGCTTACCATCAGAAGTGAATACTTCAGACGCAGTATGATTCTCAATATTTGTCAGATCTTCTTTGCCTGGCAAGGACCCAAACATGCCAAGCCATACCAGCAGCACAAAAAATGAGGATAGAAATATTCCCAGCAATAGCAGTTGAATTCCCAATTTGATGAGGAATCGCCATGTAGAGAATGGCTTTTTAGCCTGCTTTCTTCTTGTTTTATTCCGGGAGCTAATATGGTTTTTATGATTCTTTTTAGTCAATGATTTTCAATTTATTCCAGTAAATTAACTTCTGGTCCCTAAAATTATTGTAATTATTCGTGAAACTCAAATTACAAAAACGCAGTGAATTGAAATTTGTAAGTTGAACGCCTACCTGCCGGCAGGCAGGAATCCCGATAGCGCAGCGTATCGGGATGAATGATTTTTCTATTTTGATACCTTAACAGCTTGCTGCAAGGTAGTTCATTCCAGCAAATAAACTTCTAACCAATAAAATTATTGTAATTATTCGTGAAACTCAAATTACAAAATATTAAAGAAAAATCCCTGCTTTGTCTGCAGGGATTTATAACTAAAGTATAA
>JAYEGO010000649.1:0-1680 GCA_034659155.1 Bacteroidota bacterium
CTAAATCCAGGGCTGTTTGGGAAGAAATCAGGAACTGTTTTCGGTGTTAAGTAAATTATCACAGGAGGGTTGGACAAAAATTATCTTGCATCCGGAAGATCCTGATCTAAATTTTCAAAATCGTCTTCATCTTCATCCTCCCATTTATACTTCTTGGACTGGGGACCAAACTTCCTGTAATGCACAGCAAGAATAACACCGGCTATGGATCCTAAAAGATGCGATTCCCATGAAATATTTTCTTTGATGGGGAAAATTCCCCAGACTAAACTACCATATAGGAATACCACAAGAAGGGATATTGCAAGTAGAGGTATGTAGTTGCGAATAATACCACTCAGGAACAAAAAAGCCGCAAATCCATAGATTAAACCGCTTGCCCCAATATGGTAAGCTTCACGGCCCCCGAACCATACCCAGATACCCGACATAAGCCAGGTTAGGAAAAATATCCTAAAAGCAAGACTTGGATAAAAATAAAAAATCACACCCATCAAAGTAAGCAGGGGAATGGAGTTATCAACCAGATGTCTGAAATTGGCATGAATAAGTGGAGAAAACAAAATTCCCTTTAAGCCACTTAACTTTCTGGGAAAAAGCCCATACCTGGAAAAGTCAAGGTTTAAGCTAATTTCCACAAACCAAACCAACCAGATAAACAAAAGGAATAGCAAAGGGAAAGCAAGACTTAACCAGAGTCTGTTTTTTTCTGAATTTATATCCTCCATGAACTAATTTTTATTCTACTTTCAGCCTGATTAAATATCCTGCATATTTTCGTATGTTGATCACATAACCCCCTTCAAAGATCAAATACTGACCTTTAATTCCAACAAGCTTCCCACGAAAATCAGGCTTTTTATCCAGATTTATACTATTTACCTTTTCAGGATAAACCAGAACAGGATAAGATATTTCAACCACCTCATTATCCATAGTAATATAATCCTTCATTTGATCAGGCAGAAATTCAACGGCTTGCTTTTTTGCTATATGCAAATCTACATCTCTATCAATTTCATTTTTAAGCATTTCCCTCCAGTTTGTCCTGTCCTGAAAATTCCTTTTCAATTCCACCTCAATGGTCCCGGCTAGATACCTGTTGGGTGTTTTGGCTAATCTTATAGCTTTCCATGCGCCTTGATCTATCCACCTTGTTGGCAGATTTGAACTTTTGGTAACACCCACCTTGAGCCCACTTGATATAGCAAGGTAAACAAAATGATCCTGCAGACAATTATCTTCAGACCATTCCATATCTCTTGAAATTCCATTATGAGCTTCACACAACTCCGGACGGATTATGCAGGCATCGGTTTGCGGAAGACTTGTAAAGCAAGGATAACAATAACCCTGGGCAAAAGAAGTTTTTGTCTTCTGTCCGCAATAAATACAATGTATTTCACCCTGGTATGACAAACCAACATTCTTCCCAATTTGCTTATTCATGTTTTGAAACTCATCACCAATAGGCAAGGTATATTGAACATTTTCTCTATCACCCACAATTTCCCGATCAAGAATAGTCTTCATCTTTCGAATAGTTCCTGTCAATTCCATACTAATAAAGTCATATTTTTACTAAATACTAACTAAACCACTATGGATTAGAAATCCATAGGTTCAAAAAAAATGAAAGAATGAAATTCTTTCCTATTCTTCCATTATCCAATTTCCCTG
>JAYEGO010000650.1:0-1672 GCA_034659155.1 Bacteroidota bacterium
TTACCCTGCCCTGAAGACCAATGTGCTTGCATGGGGCAAGTTCGGTAAGATCACCCTCCCGGAAATATTGGGGATCAGCCACTGGATCGTTATATCAGGCCTGATAATCGTGTCTTGCAGTCTGTTTTACTGGTTTGAGAAGAAAGGACTTTGAGGATTGTACAAGGAAGTTTCATGACCACACCACAGCATTGCCCTGGTTTTGAATAGTTCAGGCATTTGAAATTCTTCATTTGCAGATGTCCCAATTGTGGAAAGGAAACAGAAATCTTTTTAGACGAGTTTGACAAAAAGCATATCTAAGGGGTGCGGAAATGAGATTGATTTTAAGCAATGTGTCTTAGATGGGGTTCGCTTTGTAGTAAATGGATTATTTGTGATTTTTTTGTTGCAAGAAACCAATACCGTTCGGCACGTTTATTGCTTTTAGAAGGCTATGGATAAGCTGCAAGGTTTTGTTTGCCGTCTTCTTCGTTGCTCGTCGATCACATAACCCGTTATGCTCGCTCCTCGCGCCTTGAATACAACAAAAAAAACGTTAATTTGTCCAACTTATTTATCTCCCGTTCCTAAGCAACTTTTGCCAGGATAAATTTCCTTTCAAAATCATTTGGGTTTTTGTAACCCAAGAACGAATGTAGCCGATGACTGTTATAAAACATTTCGGTAACTGTTCACGAGTTCAGAGGTTCGGGGTTTACTAAAAATTTTAACCGTTGATTCGTGAGTTCTTCCTGTCCTCTCGCCAAGCTTGCGAGGCAGGCGGGAATGGAGAAGGCATGAGAATAGAAAACAACCATCAACCTTTGAACCCTGAACCCGTGAACGGTTACGAAATGCAGCGCATTTTAGTGGGAGGAGCCTGAATTGGAAAGACGGACTTGTTTTTGGTGGCCAACTGCCTTTACAACGGGAGTTACTTTACAGTCTTTATCTATGTTTCTTTTAAGGCTTTCTTAACTGCTTCAATCAACTCGACAGGATCAATTGGTTTTTCAATATAGCCGTCAGGAATAGTATATTTTGTCAATCCCGTGCTCTCGACAAATTTTTTCTCATCCCGAAGCGGTTGTTTGAACATGAAGTTTCTGAAATCGACCCCTGTTACCTCAGAGACTCCGGTCTGCACGATCACTGGAGTACTACTCATGTCCGGATCCGATCTTAACTCCTGAAACATGGCAATGCCACTTTTTTTGGGCATCATGAGGTCGAGCAAAACCAGATCAGGCTTCTCCTTGCGCAAGAGTTCAAGTCCCTCAATCCCATTGTTGGCACTTATGCTTGAATAACCGTTGTCTTCAAGGACTGCACTGATAAAGGTAATAATATCAGGCTCATCGTCCACGATAAGTATTTTTTTAACCATTTCCTTCCTCACTCCTATAATTACTGAGAAAGCCCTTAGGCAAGCCTATTTCTTCACCTTAACAAATACATAGCACAGAATGCTGTGCTATGAAAGATAAAATGCCGATAATGAAGGTTTTTACTGCACTTAAGGATTTCCATATAATACATGATTACACTGCAAAAAGTCTGAAGCATGATTCCGCTCAAAAAGCCCGAGATGCAAGGCGCGAAATTTTCCAGGCATGAGACGTACTTATCGTACGTCGCAGTGACTGGAAAATTGAAGCAACGCCGCAGATTGGGTTTTTTCAGCGGAATC
>JAYEGO010000651.1:0-1670 GCA_034659155.1 Bacteroidota bacterium
TAATGGAATAGGGATTTCCAAAGACAACCTTAACCGGATTTTCCACAGGTTCTACAGAGTGCCAACCGGAAATATCCATAATGTCAAGGGGTTTGGACTTGGCTTGAATTATGTAAAAATGATAGTTGAAGAACATAAGGGCAGCATTCATGCTGAAAGTAAACTAAACAGGGGAACCAGATTTAAGATTTTGTTTCCAAGAAAATTGTAAGAAATGGAAAAACCAAGAATACTACTTGCTGAAGACGACAAAAACCTGGGATCTCTTCTAAAAGAATATTTAGAACTGAAAGGGTATTTCGCAGATCTGTATCCTGATGGAGAAAAAGCATACAAAGGCTTCACGAAAGAGCATTATGACCTCTTGCTGCTTGATGTGATGATGCCCGTGATGGATGGCTTTACATTGGCCACAGAGGTCAGGCAAATTAATAAGGAGGTCCCAATTATTTTTCTTACAGCAAAGGCATTAAAAGAAGATGTTTTGGAAGGTTTTGCCATTGGGGCCGATGATTACATCACCAAACCTTTCAGCATGGAGGAATTATTGTTTCGTATTGAAGCGATACTTAGAAGAACCATAGCTGGAAAAGATTCTGAAACGCACTTGTTTCAACTTGGAAATTATAATTTCGACTCTCAAAAGCAAACCTTAATAATAGGGAAGTACAGTCAGAAATTAACCACTAAAGAGTCAGAATTACTGAAGCTCTTATGCAGCAATAAAAACAAAGTGCTGGAAAGGAACTTTGCCTTGAGAACAATCTGGTATGACGATAATTATTTTAATGCCAGGAGTATGGATGTTTACATTACCAAACTTCGTAAATACCTGAAGGAGGATCCTTCAGTTGAAATCATCAACGTGCATGGCAAAGGCTTTAAAATAATATGTTAATATAATATTCTGTTCTATTGAAAGCTTACTCGTCTGACCACTTATGGTCATCGCCAGTAGGTAAACTTATCTAATTACTCGATGAACTAACTAATAGTGGTCTGACGAGTATTTCCACTCTACTCCTGAAATTCCCTATGTAAATGATAACATAACTTGTCTCACATTCCGGCTGAATGATAAGAATTTACCTTTTATGCAAATACTATGATTTGGCAGTTTTATTAAGATCCCAGTTTTTTGGTTTATTAAAACCATTTCTTCTGGCGAATTCTTTTGCCTGGTGCATAAATGCCTGGATTCTTAATTCAATAGCTGTATCATCCTGGCCATCATAGGCAATGCTTTCATAAGGTAAATTATTGTGGTCTTTCTTGAATTTATGGGCAACCGAAGCCACAACTGTTCCCGGCATACAGGTGAAAGGAAGTATGTTTACAATCCCTGAAATACCTGTTTTAACTAATTCCACAGAGCTCCCGATGTTCAATGCCGGGTCTCCATCATAGTGTTTATGTATATAGTCTCCACAACTTGACAACATACTACGCACGGGAATATCCCTGTCAACATCAATAAAACCATGTACTGCTTTATGAAGTTTGCCAGCAGTCAGGTTTTGTGAAAACTCCTGGATCTTTGATTTCAGAACACCTTTATAATCACCTTTCCACAAACTGTCACGCGTATAGCGATAGGTAGAATAAGTAAGCCACTCCGAGAAGGGAGATATAAAAGTCTCTGCACCAAATTTTTCTAAGCGTTCAACCAG
>JAYEGO010000652.1:0-1668 GCA_034659155.1 Bacteroidota bacterium
ATAATGTTATCGGCAGTATATAAAGAGGTTACATCGGCCTTTTCAATCTCATCCATTTTTTGCAATCTCCTGGTAAGCTGTTTTAAGGTATCCAGGGTTGCAGTATTAAATATGCCACTTTGATTTTCGATGGCCACAATAATTCCATCGTTTATTCCAAACCATTCTTCTGCCTTGTCGCTATAAATAAAAGCCGGATGGTCCTGTGGCATGTACTTGTCAAGATCAGTTTCCATCCTGGAGTTTTCCTTCATTACAATAAAAAACAGGGCACTGACCAGGATTGTAACAGCCAGCGTTATCCATGGAGCTTTGAGTAGTTTTATCAGTAGATTATTCATATGTTACTTGTTAGTTAGTATTCTCTAATTTGATATTTCTAAAAATGCTGTCTGCTCGTGTCATCATATTGAAATGACATAAGCAGACAGCTTGCTTGAATTTATATTCCTAATACTTTACTTAAAACATCAATCAGCTTATTGCCTTCTTTGCTTAAATTAAAATTGTGATTGTTCATATCCCATTTTTTCACAAGCAGCCTTAACGACCCCATTGCTATTAATGCAAGGCTTTTTTCATCAATATCCTGCCTTATATTTTTTTCTAACTGGCCTTTCGAAATAATGCTTTCAAGCGTTTGAGCATGCAGGTTTAATATTTCAACGATCTTATTTTTAAGGGTTTCTTCATTTTTAAAAATTTCCTCTGAAAATATCACGGAAACCATCGAAGGGGTTTCTGAAAATAATTCCAGCATTTTCGAAAACATAAAGGTGATCTTTTCTATTGCTGTAGCTTCATAGGTTTTCATCATTTCGGAAAGCATGATTGCCATTTCTTTAAAATTATTCAGAATGCTCAGCAGGATTTCTGTTTTGCTCTCAAAATGCCTGTATATTCCAGGTTCGGAAATACCAATCGCTTTTGACAGATTTTTAATGGTCAGTCCCTGAATACCTTTTTCATCAATGATCTTGATGGATTCTTCAATGATCTGTTGTTGTCTTTCTGTTTGCATTGTTTTATAATTAATTCGCAGCAAAGATAGTGAATATTAACTAACTTCCAAATTAATTTACAATTACTTTTAACATATCGAGGTATGTGTCAGGTAGAGAGTTCTTTACCTGGCTGGGTAGATTGGCTCTTATATTAGTTCCTTGCCTTTATCCTGGTAAATTTCCTCTCGTTGAAATAAGCCCAGGCACTGACAATAGCTATAATAACAAGCGTATAATAGACAAAAGTCGGAATGGGCACAGAATCGCCGGAGGCATAAGAATGCAGGCCGGACAGGTAATAATTTACTCCAAAATATGTCATCAGAACAAAACTGTAACTGATCAGTGAAGTAAAGCTCATTGCAAAATTACCTTTGAGGCCTGGGATAGATCTCATGTGAACTACAAATGAATAGAAGACCACCGTGGCCAGTGCCCAGGTTTCCTTGGGGTCCCATCCCCAATACCGCCCCCAGGACTCATTAGCCCAAACCCCTCCAAGGAATGTCCCGATGGTCAGCATGAACAAGCCTATTATCAGCGTCATTTCAATGATATAGTTGAGCTCTTTGATGGTCAAATTCAAACGATCCAGGTTAGTCGTCGATTTCATGATCATGAATACGAGGTTCAGGAATCCTAATAGTGCTCCGAGCCCCAGAAA
>JAYEGO010000653.1:0-1667 GCA_034659155.1 Bacteroidota bacterium
AAGAGTTTAAGATAGAGTTTGACGAGAAGTATTTATTGTAACTGGGTATTGTAACAATTATAACCTAAGCTGAGCGATTCTATTTAGTTAAAAAAAACTTTTGGGTAGTTAGGTTATTGTTTTTATATTAGTTATCTACTAAACAACTAAAAAACACTAACTAACCCAAAAGGTGATATTAATATGCATAAAAAAGAGGATACAGATCAAACGAAAATCAATAAAATTGAGATTAAAAATGATACCATTTCCGGAAGAGGCGGATTAATTCCATTTATACACTATATCGAAAATACGAAATTATTTTCCTTAATCAATCGGTATCTCGGAAATATAAAATTATCAAAAAAGGGATTAACACTTAATCAATTTGTAAAACAAATTATTGTTTTTTTTATGGATGGAACAGATATGTCCATTACTGGTTTTGATCTCAAAAAAGAAGATAAAAGCTACGCTTCTGTACTTGAAAACACACAAGAGGAAATGGCCTCTTCTCATCAAATAAAACGATTCTTCGGTAAATTTTCTATCGTTTACAATATAACTTTTCGAAAAATATTAGCCGCAATGTTTATCTGGCGTTTACTAATTGAAAAGCCCGAACGTATAATTTTACAAATTGACACAATGGTATTAGACAATGATGATACAAATAAACGAGAGGGTTGTGAGCCTACTTATAAAAGGAAAAAAGGCTTTCAGCCTCTTCATATAACTTGGGATACTTACATAATTGATGCTCTATTTCGTAGTGGCAGTAAACACTCAAATCATGGCAATGATGTTATTGAATCCGTTGAAAGAATCGTAAAACTAATCAGGAAGTATTACAAAGATGTACCAATAATATTGAATATGGATAGCGGGTTTTTGGATAATAAAAATTTTACATATTTTGAAGAAAATTTAAGAATCCATTATGTATGTACAGGTAAATTATATAAGGACATCAAAAATTATGCGAAAGATGTTGACCCAAAATTATATTCGGATTATGAAAAAGGAAAAATCTTATGGAAATTTTTAGAGTTTGGAAATAAACTAAAGAATTGGACAAAAATGCGTCGCTGTATTTATACTACAATGAGTACCGACGATAAAGGTCAATTGGTGTTTGAATTTATGAGACCTGATAATATTATATATACAAATTTAGGCCATGATGAATATTTGGATAAACGATTAATTGAAGCCGGTGGTGAAAGCCATCTTAGCCCTGAAGGTATTATTGAGCTTTCCCATCAACGAGGTAAAGATGAACTCATTCATCGTTCACTCAAAGAATTAGCTACAAAGGAACAGCTTCCATTTAAAAAGATGCATATGAATCGAGCATATTATTATTTTATGGTATTAAGTCATTTTCTATTTGAATCGTATAAGCGTGATGTTTTAAAAGATGTTGTATCCATAGTAAGTTATCCAAATACGATACGTCGTAGATTTATTGATTTTGCAGTAAAGATCACAGATCATTCAGGATATCACATTATGAATGTAACACAAGCAGTCTTTGATAATTTGAAAATAGAGAAAATTTGGGAATTATGCAGTAGACCGCCCAAAATAAAATTATTATAGGTCTATTTTAGTACAAGTAATGAAAGTGGTGTGGAGACGTATGTCCAAAATTAGGAAAATGTTGAAAAAATCATCATTTTTAT
>JAYEGO010000654.1:0-1665 GCA_034659155.1 Bacteroidota bacterium
TGTATTAAACAGAAGTGCATATGGTAATCCCAATACATGGGGAGGCAGTGCTGCAAGTAGTTTTGAAAAGGATGATAAGTTACGAAGTATTGCATTTAGTAGTCCAAATGTAGGCTTTGCCGGTGGAATAAATGGTATACTCTATAAATTGGAACAAGTGGACACCATTTTTTTTAATGGTCCATGGAATATTAATTTAGACTTAAACCCTACAGGCCCTCAAACAATAAAATCAATATCTTTTCCAAGTGAAAGTAGGGGTATGTTTCTTACATCAGCTGAGGTATCAGGAGTAAACTTCGCATTAGTTTATCATACCAATGATACTGGTGCCACTTGGACTGCGACCCCAGATAGTATTCAAGATTTATTTGCCAATGCTTTAACGTCACCTGACACGCTTACTGCATGGGTTGTTGGTCATGATGGTAAAATTTATAAAGGATTTCCTAAGCCAAGCAGTATCAATACTATGAGTTTAGATATAGATATTAGCATTTACCCAAACCCTGCTACAGATTTTATTAATGTAGAACTATATTCTAAAAGAAATGAACAAATCAGATATTCACTTTTAGACATGACGGGTAGGGTTATTGAACAAGGTGTTTGGAATTCAAATTCATCCAATTCAAGTTTCACATTAAATTTATCTAATGTTATAAAGGGAGTGTATTTGCTAAAATTAAGTACAGACGAACGACAAAGTACTTTCAGAGTATTAAAAAATTAGTCATTGATTGATGTATATAATTTTCATATAAAACTATTTAGATGGGGTAATGGCTGAATCCATTATTCCATCTTTTTAGTATTTAATTAAAAATTAACAATATGATACTTAAAAGATTTAAATGGTTAATCCCAATTTTGGTTTTAACATATTTTGCTACAGGTTGTGCTTCTACTTCAAAAGCACCTGAAAGCAAAAGCAAAGAAGCAAAAACAGTTGAAGCACTTGATGATAAAGGAGCAGTTTTTTTATATCGTACAGGTAGATTTGTTGGAGCCGCAGGTCAACTGAAGGTTAAAGTAAATTCAATTGATGCAGGAGGAACTGGGCCTGGAACATTTTTTCGGTGGGACTTAAATCCTGGTACTTACACTTTTTCTTCATCAACTGGTGAAAGTTCTGCTGTTATTCAATTGGATGTTAAAGCTGGTAAAGTTTACTATTTACGTCAGGACGCAAGAATGGGTATTAATAGTGGCAGGGTTACAATAAAAGCAGTAGATTCAAAAAAAGGTCAGAATGAAGTAAGTAATTGCAAATTATTGGTTAGTTCTTACGTGCCTGAATAAACATTTACTTATTTGAAAAGTTCATTGAATGAGATAATTACGTGCCCTAACAGCAAATCATATCCCATAGCCGGTTAAGCCGTACTTTAGAAAAATGAGAAGTAAAATGAACATACAAGTAATCAATAAAAATCCTGCAAAGCAACGGCTACGGGGCATATTTGCAACACGTTAGCAAACATTAGATATATTAAAGGAACGAAATAATAACAAAAAGGAGAAAATTATGAGAAAAGCAATTCTACTAATATTGATCACATTCTTTGTAATTGTAGAGATATCTGCACAAAATAAGGAAGAGAAAACTGAAAAGTCAAATTCATCAGCACAAGCCAATAATCCGTTGGCAAATATGACAGCTTT
>JAYEGO010000655.1:0-1660 GCA_034659155.1 Bacteroidota bacterium
TGCATTAAACCTGTCTCTTTTCAAATATCCCCAGTGCTGGTTGTAGTGAGTGCCCATATCATTGATTGCAGGCCTGTAAATGAAATCATCACCATCTTTAGCATCCACGTCAACACCTTGTTTCCTTGCATAATCAAGGTCGTACGAAGCAATTGGAAGTTTGTATGACCTCTGTTCATGATGCTGGGGAGCTCCCATTGCAGAAACAGTTAAGAGGTGATTTGATAATCTTTTGTCGATTTTTGCATAATAGAACCATCCTTCCGAGTAGGTTTGTTCTACCCATCCGTTCCCTCGTTTATAGGAGCCTGCAAAAGTAAGAGACCAGCCATTTTTCAGGGCACCACTTGTATAGGCCATGGAGGTTCTCATCCTGCCCTCGCTGCTGATATCTTGTTTGAAGCTAATTGCTCTTTTATTTTCAAGACCTTTGGTTAAGATATTCATGGTTCCCCCTACTGCCGGAAGGGCCAATTTAGATGCTCCCAGGCCTCTTTGAACCTGTATGGTTCGGGTAACTTCGTCCAGTCCGAACCAATTTGACCAGTATACCCAGCCATTTTCCATATCATTGACCGGTATTCCATCTATCATTACAGCAATATTTCTCTGGTTAAAACCGCGAATGGTAATCCTGGCATCTCCATCTCCACCCCCCTGTTGAGTGGCATATACACCAGGAGTGGAGTTCAAAATCATGGGAATATCCTGACCTCCAAGTTCTTCTGAAATTTTTGCAGGAAGAATATTTGTGTAGGCAACAGGTGTTTCCCGGCTTCGTGCCATGTCGGATACAACTACTACTTCATCAATGGTAAGAGAATTGAGACTGAAATCAATATAGCTGGGTTTTTGGGAAACTTCCACACTTTTTTCAGTGGTGACAAATCCAACATAAGAAACCTGAAGATTATGGGTTCCATATTCCAGTTCTAATGAAAAACGACCATTTAGGTCACTAACGGTTCCTGTGCCAGAACCTGCAATAATATTGGCCCCGATTAAGGTCTCGCCAGTTTCAGAATCCATAATCACCCCATTGACCTGGCCTTTTTGTGCATTTATGGAAACCAGAGATACTAAAAAGAGGGTAAGAGAAAATAAATGTTTTTTCAATGTGGGAAGCTATATAGTAAGTATTTATTGAACCAAAGAAAGAAATCAGCTTATTGCAACCAGATCTTTTTCACAACATAATTGTATTCAGAATTACTTACCTTAAGTACATAAATTCCCTTATCCATCTCCCCCAGGTTCATAGTAACCAGCTTTTTCAGGCCATTATACTTTTCTCTGTATACAGATTGACCAAGAAGATTTAATACTTCGATTGAAAAAATAGCATGGCTTGAATTTACCTGGATATTTCCATCAGATGAAGGATTTGGATATATTATAACCTGGGCTGTCTCCTGGAATACTTGATTCACATTAGTCATGGTTTTGCATTCGCAGTCATGGGTTCCTAAAGAATCCCAGACATCGCTCTCATCAGAAATAGTGTCCCATTCCACTGTTACCTCAAAGGGTGAAGGATTCACAGTAACTCCATGTCTGACCTCTGGCTTTCTTATTAAAGAATGATCTTTTGTCCATGCCATCCAATAGGGACCAAAATTCTGACCGTTGATGTCTTTATCCTGAACAATAAAATCGATTA
>JAYEGO010000656.1:0-7210 GCA_034659155.1 Bacteroidota bacterium
AGAATAATCGGCTGGTTTGCCATCAGGTGACATATATACCCTGAATACACTGTAATCACCGGTATGACGGGGCCATTCCCAGTTGTCGGTGTCGTGGCCGAATTTCCCAATGGAAGAAGGAGGAGCTCCCACGAGGCGAACATCTTTATAAGTTTCATAAACCAGAAGGTAGAAATTATTCCCTCCAAAAAAACTTCGTACGCTTGCTGTATAATGATTCTCTTCTGTAGCTTCAGTTTCTAATTTTTCAGATATACTTTCAATTATTGCATCTCTTTCTTCTTCACTCATATCAAGATTCAGACTGTCATTAATTTTGTCAGAAACATCTTCCAGTCTTACAAGGAATGTAACACCAAGTCCGGGATTTGAAAGCTCTTCTTCTTTTGACATGGCCCAGAACCCATCTTTTAGGTAGTTGTGCTCAGTGGAACTGTGGGCCTGAATTCTGCCATATCCACAATGATGATTGGTTAACAGTAGTCCCTGGTCAGATACAATTTCCCCGGTACAGCCACCGCCAAAAATTACAATAGCATCTTTCAGGCTTGAGTTGTTGATGCTGTATATTTCTTCTGCAGTGAGTTCCAGTCCCATCTCGGTCATCTTTCCCATGTTTAGCTGCTCCAACATATTCAGAAGCCACATTCCTTCGTCAGCTTTAGTTGAAAGACTGAAAACAAGGATAAATCCGATTAGTAATGAAGTGAATTTTTTCATCTGTTTATAATTAAATTAGTAATTGTATATTTTTTGAATAAGAGGCAAATATAGTTTTTTTAGTAACATATACATCAGCATCTTATATGTTTAAGAACCTTAAACTTGCTGTGCTTGTTTCATACAATCGTAAAACCATCGTAAAACCATCATATTACCATTGTCTGACCATCGTATGACCATTGCATTACTATATATCTCCTCTCGGCTACTATTTAAAACTTAATATTTAACTGTGGATCGATAAGCTTGAAAGATTTCCTGTGAAGATCAGATATTCCATTTTTAAGTATGGCCCTACGGTGTTCTCTGGTTGGATAGCCTTTATTTTTCTCCCAATTATAAACATGATTTTTAATATGTGCCTGTTTCATAAAATCATCCCTGTAGGTTTTAGCAAGAACACTCGCTGCTGCAATAGAAAAAAACTTTGCGTCTCCTTTGATAATGCAAACATGGGGAATGTTCTTATAGGGTTTAAACCTGTTTCCATCAATGAGCAAAAAGCCTGGTTTAACATTAAGTTTTGCTATTGCAAGGTGCATTGCCTTAATTGAGGCATTTAAAATATTGATTTTATCAATTTCTTCATTCCCCACCATGGCAACGCTCCAGGCCAGGGCAGAATTTTCAATTTCTTCCCTCAGGGAGTATCTCAAAGATTCTTTGAGTATTTTGGAATCATTTAACAGTGGGGAAGAAAAATCTGGAGGGAGAATTACAGCAGATGCAAAAACAGGCCCCGCAAGACACCCCCTTCCTGTTTCGTCGCAACCTGCTTCTGGAATGTCCTTATTAAAGAAACTCTTCAAGGGTTTTGATGTGGAAGGTTTTTGCATGTAAGAACAAGAATTGATCTGTTTTTTTTAGAATCTGGAGGCATATTAAATTTTATCCGGGACAGTTTTTTCAATGCAAGTCCAGAGCTTAGCGGCAGTTTTTTCCCAGGTAAAATGCTCCTTCCTGAGCCTGCCTTTATTTATTAGTTCCTTTCGTAGAGATTCGTTTTTTTCAATTTCCATAATAACTTTTGCTATATCATTTACCGAGTAAGGATCAGCATAAAAAGCAGCGTCTCCACCAATTTCAGGGAGAGAGGTTTTATTTCCTGCAACTACAGGAACTTCACATCTGAATGCTTCCAGCAAGGGAATTCCAAATCCCTCGAAGCAGGATACAAAAAGCAAGGCCCGGGAGGAAGCCAGTACTTTCCTGATTTTATCTCTTGGAATTCTACCAACAAAGATTACGTCTTCTCGGAAAGTCATTTTTGCATGAGCCTCAACTGCATTGCAATGACGAAATATCGGCTCTCCAATAATGATAAATTTGTGAGGCAATCCGGTTTTCTTTTTGAAAATATCAAAGGCTTCTATTGTCCTGCTTAAGTTTTTTCTCGACACAAGAGAACCTATAAATACAAAAAATTCTTTCCCATCACTATATTCTTTTTTAACCTGTTTTTGTTGATCTGCAGAAAGGGGAACAAATACCGGGTCTGACCCATTATAAACTACATCAATTTTATCCGGGTTTATATTATATGATTTTACAATATCAGATTTTGAGAATTCTGAAACTGTGGAAATTCTTTTTGACCTGGCAGCATATAAAGGGAAATATTTCAAATAAAAATGCTTTACAAAAAAAGGATAATCCTGAGGGAGATGATAAAAATTAATGTCATGAATAACCGCAAGAGATGGAATGTTGGTTGTTAAGGGAATAAATCCATCAGGAGAAAGAAAAAGATCTGGCTTGTATTTCTTCAGGAATCGGGGTATACTGAACATGAACCAGATATACCACAAAATTGGATGCCTTGCCTGGGGGCCAAGTTTTATGGGGGTGACATTGTCAGAAAATATATACTCTTCATCCCATTTTCGGTCAAAAATAAAATAAAACTGGTGTTCAGGATGATCCCTGGTAATTCGTTTAAGAGTCTGGCAAGTGAACCAGCCCAATCCCCCAAGTTTTCCTTTTATTAACAATCGTGTATTTACAGCTATTTTCATAGAGAATCAAACAGTAAGAAAAAAACAGGCAATAGTATGAAAAATTTCAAACGAAGGTACAAATTATTTTCAGTGAAGAATTGATTCCAAAACACAGTGTTTAAGGAAATTTTTTTTAATATCCTGCGTTTATTAAAGATATTACCAATAATTTGGAAAAAGGACTCAAATAATAGTTTGAAGAAAAAATTTGTAACAAATCTTATCTTACTGCTTTCGCTTAATATCCTGATTAAGCCGTTCTGGGTTTTTGGGATAGACCGGACAGTTCAGAATGTTGTTGGTGCCGGTGAGTACGGACTCTACTTTTCTCTTTTTAATTTTTCTTTGCTGCTTAACATTCTTCTTGATTTTGGGATTACCAATTTCAATAATCGTGAAATATCCAGGCACCCAAAAGTACTTCCCGGATATTTCTCAAACATTATCGGCCTTAAAATTTTTCTGGCTGTAATTTACGGAATTGTGTCTTTTCTGATTGCTATGATCATTGGTTATGATAAAATACAGATGCATCTTTTATTACCCCTTATTTTTAACCAGTTTCTTGCTTCTTTTATCATGTACCTGAGGTCCAATATAAGTGGATTGCAAATGTTCAAAACAGATAGTTTTCTATCGGTGCTGGATCGAGTTGTTATGATTCTGCTTTGTGCAGTTTTACTATGGACCGGTATATTGGGAGGAGAATTCAAAATTGAATGGTTTATTTATACGCAAACCCTATCTTATCTTCTTGCTGTTATTGTGGCATTTGTAATTGTTCTGCGAAAAGCTAGTTTTATTAAACCCAGGCTGAATATCAACTTTATTAAAAGGATCTTGAGAAAGAGTTATCCCTTTGCTCTTCTTACAATTCTTATGTCAATATACTACAGGGTTGATTCGGTAATGCTTGAGCGGATGCTTCCTGATGGAGCAGTTCAGGCTGGGATCTATGCCCAGGCGTTCAGGGTACTTGATGCCTTTACCATGTTTGCCTTTCTTTTTGCAACCCTTTTACTACCAATGTTTTCAAGAATGATTAAAAAGAGAGAGCCTGTAGAGGAGCTAAGTGTTTTTTCATTTCTGCTTTTAATGATTCCGGTTTTAATTATTTCAGTTAGTCTGGTTTTTTACAGGCTTGAGTTTATGGAGATTCTGTATAATGAGCATACAGGTGAGTCATCAAATATTTTAGCCGTTTTAATGTTTGCTCATATTTTTGTTTCCACTACTTATATCTCAGGAACCTTGCTGACTGCCGGGGGACACCTGTCTGCCCTTAACATTACGGCAGTTTCAGGTCTGGTTTTAAATGTAGTCCTTAATATTTTTCTTATTCCAAAATACCATGCCCTGGGTTCAGCTTCGGCAAGCCTGCTTACGCAGATGTTGGTGGTGGGCATACAATCAATCCTGGTTTTTAGATTATTTAATTTTGGGAACTATCTAAAAGTATTCTTGAAGCTCTGCCTGTTTACTCTATTTATTGTTGCTTTTGCATGGATCTCAACCCAATTAGATTTCTCATGGTTGTTGAGAATCCTTACAGTTATGCTTATTTCCATTATTGTTGCAATAATTTCCGGACTAATCCGCATTCGGGTTCTGATATCTCTGTTTCAGCCTGGAGAAGAAGAACCTGCCCAAGTGGAATAAAGATCTTGAACATTAAATTTTTGAAATCACAAGGATATACTTTTTTCAGAATCTCGTTTTTGTTTTCGAATCCAGAGAAAAGCTATCAAGAGACCGGTAAATACCCCCAAATAATTATAAACCATGTCAATGGGGTTGAAATGTCTTCCCGGAATAAATATCTGGTGTGTTTCGTCAATACTGGCAAGGAAGATGCCCAGTAAAAGAGCACTGAAACCAATCCTCCTATTAAATTCAGACTTAATCTTGCTGCGCCAGACGACAAACAAGCCGATCAAAACACTGTATTGAAACCAGTGTAAGATATAATCTGATCGAAAGAAAACAAGCTCAAATTTAAAACCAGGAACCGAAAGATAAGGAATAGAAGACACAATAAAGATCAAGGCAAGCCAGAACCAGAATAGAATTTTCAGCAATCTTGAATTATTTAATATCTCCATGCTCTATACAAATTATAAGGGCATAAAAATATAGTTTTGGTATTAAAAAATTCTTTATTTTTAAAGAATATTGAAAAAACTTAATAAACTGTAACTATGAATAAAATTTTTATTAGTGTAACTGTATTAGTATTAGCATTATTCTTTGGATGCACTCCAGGTTCAAAAAAAGCCGAAAACAATGATTCTGCTGAAAAACAAGAAACTGTTGATTCCTTAATGGAAAAGGCTAAGGCTTTTTTTGGATTATTACCTGCAGTTGCTTTAAGTGACGAAAATATTTCAACAGAGGAAAAAGTTCTTCTTGGGAAAGCATTATATTTTGATGTCCGCTTATCAAAAGATAATACTCAAAGTTGCAACACCTGCCATAACCTGGAAACTTATGGTGTTGACAATCTTCCCACTTCGCCAGGTAATAACGGAGAATTGGGTACCAGAAACTCTCCAACTGTTCTGAATGCAGCTTTGCATAGTTCACAATTTTGGGATGGGAGGGATGCAACAATTGAAGATCAGGCAGGTGGCCCAATTCTTAACCCCGTTGAAATGGCTATTCCCAGTAAACAATTTCTTATTGATCGCCTTTCAACAATTGATGAATACAAAGCTTTATTTGCACAGGCTTTTCCTGATGAAGCTGATCCGATAACTTATATGAATATTCAAAATGCCATTGGAGCATTTGAAAGAGAGTTAATAACACCGGCAAGATTTGACGATTACCTGAGTGGCAATGTTTCTGCTCTGACTGAGGTCGAAATTGAAGGACTACAAACCTTCATTAATACCGGCTGTACTACCTGCCATTTGGGCAATGCCTTAGGAGGCAACATGTTTCATAAATTTGGTCTTTTTGGTAATTATTGGGATCATACAAAAAGTAAAGCAATTGATAATGGCCGGTTTGATGTCACACAAAAAGAATCTGACAAGTATGTGTTTAAAGTTCCTTCACTCAGGAATATTGATAAAACATACCCCTATTTCCATGATGGAAGTATCGATGATCTGAAAGAATCTGTACTTATTATGGCAAAGCTTGAATTAAATAAAGATTTATCTGATGAAGAAGCTGAAGAAATCGTGAGCTTTTTAGCTACCCTAACCGGAGAAGTCCCTGCCCATCTTAAAGAATAAAATGCTTAAACAAGTCGCAGCTCGTTTGCCAGATCGATGGCAAACCGGGCTAAAACGTATTCATTTCAGAAGGCAGATAAACAAGGGTACTTTTCTGACAGATGAACCTGAGTACAGTATACTCCATAATTTTATATCTCCCGGAGATTGGGTTATTGATATTGGTGCTAATGTTGGTCACTATACGAAGCGATTTTCTGAATTGGTTGGGGCACAGGGTCGTGTTATTGCATTTGAACCTGTACCAACCACATTTTCCTTGCTGTCAGCAAATGTTGAACTATTTGCCCATTCCAATGTGTCGCTGATAAATGCTGCTGTTTCCGACAAATTAGATGTTGCAGGTATATCCATGCCGAAGTTTTCTACAGGCCTGACAAATTACTATGAGGCCCGTCTTTCATCATCATCAGAAAGTGTATTAACTGTACTTACACTATCGGTTGATTCGCTAGGCATAAATCAAGCTGTCTCACTAGTCAAGATTGATGTAGAAGGACATGAATCCTTTGTTCTTGCAGGTATGCAGAGACTTATTGAGAAGCATCATCCGGTTCTTATTGTTGAGACTGATTCAGAAGAGTTAATTACCAAACTGACTTCAATGGATTACGTATCAGAAAAACTACCGGGCTCTCCAAACATTTTGTTTAAACCGGGTAAGTTGAGATCAAAATAAAGAACTTGCAGGTATTGTGGCAATTACTCCTGGTAGGGAATGCCATATTTGATAAGTCAGCCTTGAACTAACCCTATGTTATAGTCTCAAGTACGCTGAAGCGCACTGAAGCCAGGCATTTACAATCCTCTACTATAAACTATAAGATTTAATTTTGACAAAATGCATCTTCAACTAAAGGGTAAAAGATGATCTATATTACCATACTCAGATGATTAGGCTTAAAAAAAACCTGCAAAAAGTATAACCTAAATAATGAATTATCGTATGACCTAATAAAACCTAATCATTAAAGAATTTTTGAAACAGATTATTGAAGTATATAAAATTTATTGAACGGGTAAGCTCTGAAGAAAGCTTATGATATCAAGCCCGACCTCTTAATTTTTCCTAATAATTTATTAACACTTTGCTTGAAGATCTCTTTGAGAGCTAATGCCATAAATATGGCTGTGTGTGAGATAATTTATCAGGTTTTGATTAAGTATAAATGGTAAAAAACAAAATAATGACAAAACGTGAAATTTCTAATTTAAAAACTTCAGCCATCAGGAAAAAGCAAGCACTTG
>JAYEGO010000657.1:0-7194 GCA_034659155.1 Bacteroidota bacterium
TAAAGCATTTATCAGGCTTTGATATGATTTATTAATATCTTCGGTGCTAAGTCCATGAAGGTGTAAAGTATTTTCCATGGCTTCCTTTGTTTCCCCGTCGGCACCATTGTAAGCCATGGCCAGGGCGAGGGAAATGCTTAAAGGAGAGATCATTATATTTTTTTCTTCTTCTTCACTTTGTAATACTTCCCTGAAGATTTCGAAAGCAAATTCATTGTCTGCTTCAAGCAGCGACAATGATTTTTGGTCCAGATTAATTGGTTTTGGCCCCGGAAGTGAACCGGGGTTTTTCTGACATGTAGTAAATAACAGGAAAGGAATTAGTAGGAGTGTAATTTTGAAGCTCATGAGGGTTAATTTTTAGTATGAGTGGTAATACCGGTTATTTATAGATAATTTATAAATTACTTGCAGCCTGGTTTAGAAGGCACAAATTTTATGCCAGCATTTTTATCCATAATTTATGGAAATATTTGAGGATATATAGCTTTTATTCTTTTCAAAGAACGCAACCTTTTTAATCACTCAATCATCAATGAAATGCGAAGTTCTTTGAAAAAACCTTAAAATGATTAGAAAACTTTGATTTTTAGGCCTAATTTTTGCATATTAATGCTGAAATTATATCCCTGAGAATTGGAAGCAAATTTAAAGCAGCTAATCAAGGAGTGTATTCTGGGAAATCAGCTTGCACAAAGACGCCTGTATGACAGGTTTTCTCCTACTATGTATGGGGTTTGTCTGCGCTATTCAAAAGATGCTGATGGGGCTCAGGATATTCTGCAGGATGGATTTATTAAGGTTTTTGGAAAATTGAAGCAATATAAAGCTCAAGGGTCATTTGAAGGTTGGATGAGGCGGATCTTTATCAATACAGCACTTGAAAAGTTCAGGAGCAGAGTTCCAATTCTTACTATTGATGAAAGATTAGAGGTTCCATTAGAGATCATTTCTGATTCCATTATATCGGAACTTGCAGCAGCAGAACTACTAAAAATGGTTCAGGAGTTATCTCCCCAATACAGGCTGGTTTTCAACTTGTATGCGGTGGAGGGATATTCGCACAGTGAGGTTGCTAAAACACTTGGGATTTCTGAAGGCACATCGAAGTCAAATTTGTCACGGGCCAGAAATATTTTACAGGGAAGAATAGTTAAATTAAGAGCAATAGAAGGTCGAAGAAGATCTGGAAATGAGAGATAAGGAAGAACATATTGACAAGATATTCCGGGATGGATTGGCTTCTTATGAAGTAAAACCACCTTCTGAAATATGGCCAGTTGTTAATGATGGTCTTTTTCATAGTGCATTCAGGAATAAACTTTGGTTTTTTAAAGCCAAAGCACCCGGCGATGTCTGGTTAGCTATACGTGCCGGAATTGCCAGTCCTGGAAGGCCACATTATGTCAGGATCGCCGCTGCAGCAGCAGTAATTGCCATATTCCTTAGTGGTGCATGGTGGACTGCTCAAAGAAATTTCTTTAACCCTGATCAGGAGCAGCTGGCAATTCAGACAGAAACTTCTGATATTCCCGACCAGGATCTTTCAGAATCAGGGATACTGCCCACTCAGGATCTTCCAGTCAGGAATGTCTATGCTCAGCCACAAACTACCAGTACCGGGAATGAATCACCAGCACTTCTGGTTACTAACACCCTCTCCGGGAAGAATGCTGAAGTAATAGTTCCCTCAGAAGAAGTTAGTTCACTTCAAACAGGAGATCAGGAGTTTTTTCAAAATACTTTTTTAGTCCCTGCAAATATTGCTGCAGACGAATTTATTACTGATCCTGAGGGAGATCGTTATTTTTCTGTTGTGAAGGCAAAGCCTGTTTTTGACTTTTCTGACATTTCCTTTCCAGCTTCTAATTCTTTGGTTGCAATAAACCAACAGCAGGGTTCCGAATCTTATAAATGGGCTGTAAGTGGAAATGTTTCACCTCTGTTCTCATTTCGTTATGCCAATACAGAATCTTCTGGTGAAGAAATGGATTATTTCTATGAAAAAGAATCCGGGATTATGTCCTATTCTGGCGGGGTGAATGTAATATATAGTCTCAAAAAAAGATTGTCTGTTCAAACCGGACTTCAGTATTCCAAAGGAGGTCAAAGGCTTAATGATATTATCTTTTATCAGGATGTTCAAACCGGGCGACTATTGAGTTCTGGAATATTCCAGGGAAACATCCCATATCCAATTGAAACCTCTATTGGCATAATTAATTCTGGTGATAATGTACACTATATTGTAGATTTCGAGCTTTTGAACGGTAAACTTTATACAGGAAACCTGTCAACCAGGCCGGAGTTTGAAAATTATGAAGCCATGAATACCTTCCTTACTCAAAATCTTGAATTTCTTGAAATCCCGGTATTGATCAGATATAAACTGATAGACAAAAAACTGGGAATGAATGTGATTAGTGGACTGGGAGCCAGTTTCCTTGTTGATAATGCAGTATATATGAATTATATGGGAGAGCAATTCCCCCTGGGGCAAATAGAGAATGTAAAGGTTGTAAATTTTACAGGTACACTTGGACTCGGCCTTGAATATTCTGTCAATAAAAAGCTTTCCCTGAATCTTGAACCTTCAATAAAATATTTTCTGAATTCACTAAATACAGATTCAAAGTTTAGTACGCATCCATATTTCTTTGGAGTGTATTCAGGTGTGAGCGTTTCTTTTTAATCCATACCGGAATCAGTACTTTATCTTCCAGGTCTATAATAATCCTAACAGTTAGCTTTGCTGAACCAGTACACTGCATGCATAGCAGCATGGCATGAAATATACACAAGCAAATTTCTATAGTATGCTTTAGCCTACTTATTAAACAATAATATAAAGGCTGGTGTATTGTGGAAAACAGGAAAAGAACTACTTTTGCAAAAATTTAATATTAAGACTGAAAATATGTATACTAACTGGAAATCTATGCCAACTGGCAGGCAGGGAATGAGTCGAGTGAAAAGATATCTCCCTGTGGTGCTGTTATTACTCAGTATAGTCCTGGTACTGAATAGTTTTGTTTTAAATAAGAATAGTCTGAATGATGCATTCCAGGACCTGTTTAATAAGAACTATTCAATTTTCGCCCTGACTCTTCCGGTGGAACTGGAATTTGCTGGAGAAGAAGTTCCCATGAAATATTTTGATATAAGAGAAAATCTTGACAGGGAGCTGCTTGTAAATACATACTGGCAATCCCAGACATTATTGTTTATAAAAAGGGCCAACCGGTATTTTCCCCTCATTGAAGATATTTTGAGAAAAAATGACATCCCGGATGATTTTAAGTATCTGGCTCTTGCAGAAAGTGGTTTGATGCAGGCTGTTTCGCCTTCAGGAGCAACAGGATTCTGGCAATTCCTGGCGGGTACAGCCAGAGATTACGGACTGGAAGTGAATAAGGAAGTGGATGAAAGATATAATATTGAGAAGTCTACAGAAGCGGCTTGTAAATACCTGGCCGAATCATATTCAAAATACGGGAACTGGACTATGGTTGCAGCCTCATATAACAATGGAAGAAGAGGCATGGATAAACAACTCAAAAGACAGGAGGAAGAGAATTATTATGATCTTTTATTAAATGAAGAAACATCCCGGTATTTGTTTCGCTTATTAGCATTAAAACTTATTTTAAGCGATCCTCAGAAATATGGTTTTCATTTTAGGGCAGATGACTTATATCCCCCAATTTTAACCCGCAAAGTAAAAGTTGATTCTTCAATTACTTCCATGGTTAGATTTGCTTCTTTTTTTAATATGAATTATAAAATGTTAAAATACTTCAACCCATGGTTGAGGGAGACTCAGCTAAGCAATAAAGATGGTAAGCTTTATGAAATAAGCATCCCACTCGAAGATTTCAGATCAAATGTTTACCATGGAGAACCACTTATGCCGATTAGTCCGAATGGGATAGAAATGGAAAAGGTGAGGGAGTGACAGAGCGATGGAGCGAAAGAAGAGGTGAGTGAAGAAGGCGAAAGGCGCAGGGCGCAGGGCGCAGGGCACAGGGCACAGAGGAAGAAGAGGTGAGGAAAATAATGTCAAATGTTGAGACTGCCATTTTTTACATGAAACATTTGCCATTTGCCTTCTGACATTTGACATAAAAAATAAGAAGATGCCCAAATTTTGATAGGGTAAATTAGTGCAAAACCAGTAGACAAATATCAGGACAAGACAGATAATGGAATCTAGCTTAAGTGTATATGGAGCCAGGGTTCATAACCTGAAGGATATTGATGTTTCAATTCCACGGAACCAGCTTACGGTTATCACAGGTTTGAGTGGCAGCGGGAAATCTTCTCTTGCATTCGATACTATTTATGCAGAGGGGCAACGCAGATATATGGAAACCCTCTCTGCCTATGCACGGCAATTTCTTGGGGGTATGGAGCGCCCCGATGTAGACAGAATCACAGGCTTGAGTCCGGTTATTGCAATTGAACAGAAAACTACAATTAAAAATCCCCGGTCAACAGTAGGAACCATTACCGAAATTTATGATTTCCTGCGTTTATTATATGCAAGGGCTGGAATTGCCTACTCCTACAGCACCGGTAAAGCAATGGTAAAATATACCGATGACCAGATATTATCTCTTATAATGAAGAATTATATAGATCGAAAGATCTACCTGCTGGCCCCGGTGGTAAAAGGGAGAAAAGGTCATTATAAAGAGTTGTTTGATCAAATCAGGAAGAAAGGATTTCTGAGTGTTCGGGTAGATGGGGAGATTATTGAATTAACCCCAGGACTTAAATTGGATAGGTATAAAACCCACTTTATAGAAATTCTTATTGATAAATTGCCGGTAAACAAGGAGAGCAGGAAGAGACTCAAAGATTCCATAAAGCTGGGAATGAATCAAGGGCATGGAGTATTTATAACAATGGATATGGAGAGTAATGAGATAAGATATTTCAGTAGTAAGTTGATGTGTTCTGATACTGGTATATCTTACAATGAGCCCGCCCCACACACCTTCTCATTCAATTCTCCTCAGGGTGCATGCCCGGCCTGTAACGGATTGGGTTATGTGCCTGAAGTAGATATGGATAAGATCATTCCCAATGCTGGCTTGAGCATCCGGAAAGGGGGCATAGAACCATTGGGATCTTATAAAAACGGATTAATATTCTGGCAACTTGAAGCCATAGGTGAAAAATATGAGTTCAACCTGGATACCCCACTGAAGGATATTCCTAAACAAGCTATACATATTATTCTTAATGGTTCCGAGGAGTCTTTTATGATCAGGAATTCTTCGCTGGGAATATCCTCAAATTACTTTTTAAGCTTTGAGGGGATTATTAACTATATAAGCAACCAGGAGTCCCTGAATAATTCGCCAAATGGGAAGAAAAAGAAGAATAAATTTATAAAGTACGTTGGATGTAAAGAATGCAGTGGATTCCGTTTAAAGAAGGAGTCGCTGTGGTTTAAGATTCATGATAAGCATATTGGTGAACTTGCCGGTATGGATTTAAACGAATTGCTGGAATGGTTCGAGAAGCTCCCTGATTTCTTATCTGAAAGGCAAAAACTGATAGCAGGGGATGTCTTAAAAGAAATTCGATCACGCTTAAATTTCTTGCTTGATGTGGGCCTGGATTATCTTTCCCTTGGCCGGGCTACAAGAAGCCTCTCAGGAGGGGAGAGTCAGAGAATACGATTAGCCACTCAAATCGGATCACAGCTGGTCAATGTACTTTATATTCTGGATGAACCCAGCATTGGCTTGCACCAGAGTGACAACCAGAAGCTTATATCATCGCTGAAAAAGCTCAGGGATGCCGGGAATTCAGTTATTGTGGTTGAACATGACAGGGGAATGATCACTTCGGCAGATCATATAATTGATATGGGGCCTTTTGCAGGAAGACATGGCGGAGAAATTGTTGCCCAGGGAAATCTGAAGGAGGTTTTAAAAACAGAATCTATTACTTCAGAATACTTAAATGGAAAAAAAAATATTCCGGTACCCGTGGGGCGAAGAAGCACAAATGGAAAGTTTCTTTTTCTGAAAGGAGCTATGGGACATAATCTGAAGAGTGTGGATGTGAAGTTTCCACTGGGAATGTTTATATGTATAACAGGGGTTTCAGGAAGTGGTAAATCTTCTTTAATCAACCAGACACTTCATCCTATTCTTAGCAGAGAATTATACAGGTCTTTGAAAGAACCACTTCCATTTGAAAAATTTGAGGGAATGAAGCATCTTGATAAGGTAATCGAGGTGGATCAATCTCCTCTGGGAAGAACACCAAGATCAAATCCTGCTACATATACTGGCGTTTTTGGAGATATCAGGAAGTTGTTTGAACAAACTCCGGAAGCTAAAATAAGAGGCTACAAGGCTGGTAGATTTTCATTCAATGTCAAAGGAGGAAGGTGCGAAACATGCCAGGGTGCCGGATTGAAAACTATTGAAATGAACTTTCTGCCTGATGTCTATGTCCTATGCAATGATTGTAACGGGAAAAGATATAACCGTGAGACTCTTGAGGTCAGCTATAAGGGAAGTACCATAAGTGATGTGCTTGACATGACCATAAACAGAGCCGCTGGTTTTTTTGAGAATATACCTTCAATAAATCAAAAATTAAAGGTATTGAAAGATGTTGGATTGGGGTATATCAGGCTTGGACAACCCTCAACAACTCTTTCGGGGGGAGAATCCCAAAGAGTGAAACTTGCAACAGAGCTTGCAAAAAAAGATACGGGAAAAACCCTTTATATATTGGATGAACCTACAACAGGCCTACATTTTGAAGATGTAAGAGTGCTCTTGCAGGTATTGAATAAGCTGGTAAACAGGGGGAATACCGTGATTGTAATCGAACACAATATGGACGTAATAAAAGTTGCTGATTATATTATTGATCTTGGCCCGGGAGGCGGAAGAAAAGGAGGAGAAATACTGGCTTGCGGAACACCTGAAAAAATAATTGGCCAAAAGAATAGCCTTACCGCCAAATTCCTACTTTCAGAAATCAGCTGATCAATCCTCTCCATAGCTGTTAAATAGTTGACCTGTTGAATAGTTGAAGTCGATTCAAATAGGCATTATACTTTTTTCCTGACTTCGACACAGGGTCACCCAAAATTGAATCTGAGCTTTTCCCTTTTGACGCAAGCTGCGCTAAGTGGGTCCCGGCCTTGCGAACTGATGTCGG
>JAYEGO010000658.1:0-1651 GCA_034659155.1 Bacteroidota bacterium
AACGGTTATGGCTCCTTCGTAGCTATTTATAATTCCGTGTACAACAGAAAGACCCAGACCAGACCCGACACCTACTTCCTTTTTAGTAAAAAATGGCTCAAAAATCCTGATTAAAGTTTGTTTATCCATACCATGACCGGAATCCTCTATGGTTGTACATATATATGTTTTGAGTTCTAATTTAGGAATTTTTCTAACCATAGCTTGATTTGCTTCTATGGCCTTAAGGCTTATCTTCAATGTACCTCCGGAGTCCATCATAGCGTGATAGGCATTGGTGGAAAGATTCATGATCACCTGGTGAATTTGAGTTGCATCTGCCATTATCGTTCCACAGCTTGGATCAAGATTTTGTATAATTTGAATATTGGAGGGGAAAGAAGCCTTTACCAGGTTCATTACTTCAGTAATCACCTGGTGCATTTGAAGTGGCTTTTTATCCACTTCTACCTGCCGGCTGAATGTGAGAATTTGTTGAACCAGGTCTTTTGCTCTTATTGCCGCATTGTAGATTTGTTCAATATCATACATCAGGTTACTATCCTCCTCCAGTTCCTCCATTGCCATTTCAGTATAACCCAGGATGGGGGTAAGGATGTTGTTGAAATCGTGAGCAATTCCACCGGCCAGTGTACCAATGGTTTCCATTTTTTGTAATTGAAGTAACTGTACTTCAAGTTTGTTTCTTTCCTCTTCGTGAAGTTTACGTTGCTCTATTTCTTTATTTAGTTCAATATTTGCACTGGTTAGTTGAACAGTTCTTTCTTTTACTCTTTTTTCAAGTGCAGCATTTGCAGCGGTTACTTTCTCTTGTTCAGCAATCAAAAGCTTTTTTAAATAAAAATCTCTTCTGAAGCTGAGCTCCTGGGAATAGTTAGTGAACATACCGATGATATTGGCCCCGATAAAAAAGAAATTATTGATCATAAAAGTATCCCTGGGAATTGGTGAGATCCACAGGGCATCAATCTCATAGATAATTACCAGCAACCAGCCAATAATTGATGCATTAATGAATCTGGCCCTGATGAATGTATATCCAAAAATAAATATCAGTATAAGACCTGCATAATAGGAGTATACACCTTTACCAGAAACAATATGGGTCATGATTATGATCCCAAAACCTGTAATACCCCAGGCCACCATTATGATAGCCTGCATATATTTATGAAATGATTTAGCAAAAGATAGCCCCATAGCCAGGAGCAGAACAGGAGTTACAATATAGAATCTTACAATCCATAAGACATTGTCAGCTTCGGGAACCACTGCTGAATCAAGAAAAGCAAATAAATCATAAAAGATCAGAGCCAGGATAAGGGCAAACCTGAATTGAAATAAGGATCGAGTGTAATAATTATAAAGAAATTCTTTTTCAAGGGTTTTTTGAGGAGCCTTAAAGGAAAGGGTAATAGGATTTAACCTCATCCCGTGAGATGAGGTTAAATCAGTAGGAAACAAATTGTAAAATAATTTATTCTTTTTTTTCATCGGTCTTCGAAAGGACCCTAATCAATTCATAGAAAATGCTTCAATACTTGATTTGGGTTCTTCCCGTAACTGTGCAATTTCTACTTTGTTTTCATTTACTCCTTTGTCATTATTTATTCTAAGAAATAAGTTTACACCAAGGGGCTCCCTTTCCACT
>JAYEGO010000659.1:0-7186 GCA_034659155.1 Bacteroidota bacterium
CATGCTTTCATGAATGGGGAGCACAAAATACTGGATCAATAGAATAATAAAGGTCCATAAAAACAAATAGAAAACTCTTTTCCCACGTACTGTCATATGATTTATGTTCTTCACGAAATGAACACTAGATAAAAGAATAGTTAAAATGCTTATCCCCGTGAAAACCCAATGTAAAACATTGAAGTCCCTAAAAGTCTGACTACTAAACAGAAGATTAATAATAAACTGATTCAATTCTCCAACACTGCCATGTATGAAATAATAAATTCCATAATAAAACAACCATGGAACTAAAAAAGCAATGATGGAAGCCAGGAAGTTTCTCCAGGCTGGCATTTGAAAAAGGACAATTGCAATCCCGAGTACAAATAGAAAAACAGAAAAAGGAAAATAAAACAAACTGGCCAGGCCAATTAATAATCCTGAGTCAAAAAAAGCAATAAGATTGTTCTTCTTAGAATAGTAAGACAACATTATGTTGAATGCAAAAACAATAAATATTAGAGCTATTTGTGAATTTACACATATTTTCAAATCAGGAATCCAACTCATGGAAAGTAGAAAAAATAGAGCAGGAAGATAATTTCTCTTTTCAATTAATTGTTGGCTAAGATTGATAAATGAAACCTGGAAAGCAAGGAACAGGCATAAAATAAGGCTGATAGCAAATAAAAGATATTTATTCCAGGAGTAAACCAGGCTCATTAAATCCAATGGCTGTTTTTGGAAAGTGAAGTCTCTCAATAAAAATTCAGGATCAATAAAGTACGGAGCCCACAAGACAAAGGCTGTGAAAACGATTGAAATAATCACAAAAGGCTGATTGTTCCTATAAAAAGCTAGCATTTTAGTTTTATACTATTCGTATAATAAGCAGTTTTACCACAGACTAAAGTCATCCTATGTAGAAGTTCTTTGTACCTGTGTGATATAAGAATTGAAGAATCTGCAAACAGGTCTGTTAAGCATACTAAAGATCAAATCCTATATCCTTCCTGAAATAAACTCCATCAAATTGAATTTTCCCGGCACTGTCAAATGATTTTCCCAGAGCTTCTTTCATATTATTACCATAAGAGCTTAAGGCCATTACCCTTCCCCCATTTGTGTATATTTGTTCAGACTCCATTTTTGTTCCTGCATGAAAAACAATACTCTTTTTAACATTATTATGGCCGGTAATAAGTTTATCTTTTTCATATGACCCAGGATATCCACCAGACACAAGCATCACTGTAGACACTGTTCTTCCATCCAATTTCAGCTTTTTTCTATCCAAATTACCATCACAAACTCCTGAAAACAGGTCTAACAGATCTGACTGGATTCTTGGAATAACCACTTCAGCTTCCGGATCACCCATTCGTACATTATATTCAATAACAAAAGGATCTCCTATCACATTGATCAGGCCAAAAAAGATGAACCCCTTATAATTCATTCCGGCCTTTCTTATTCCGTCCATAGTTGGTTGAATAATCCGGGATTCCACTTTTTGCATAAAAGTTGAATCTGCGAATGGAACAGGAGAAATTGCACCCATCCCGCCTGTATTTAGTCCTGTATCACCTTCCCCTATTCTTTTATAATCTTTAGCTTCTGGCAATAGCACATAGCTGTTTCCATCGGTAAGCACAAATACTGACAATTCAGTTCCTTCCAGAAATTCCTCTATAACCACCCTGTTCCCTGCTGCACCAAACTTCCCCGCAAACATCTCTGACAACTCATCACAGGCATTTTCATAATTGTCCAGAATAAGTACTCCTTTCCCGGCAGCAAGACCATCTGCCTTCAACACATAAGGCGGAGACATTGTTTTCAAAAACTGACAGGCTTCTTTGTATGAATTTTTACCAAAAGACTTAAATGCTGCAGTTGGTATATTATTGTCCTGCATAAATTTCTTGGCAAACTCTTTACTCCCCTCAAGCATAGCTGCCTGCTTTGCCGGACCAGCGACTTTTATATTTTTGTATTTCTTGTCTGCAAGGAAATAATCATGAATGCCCTTTACCAGTGGATCTTCAGGACCCACAATGATCATATTAATATTCTCTTTGATGGCAAAACTGCCAACAATATCAAAATCTGATATATCCAGGATAACATTCTGTCCATGCAATCCTGTTCCGGCATTCCCCGGAGCAATAAAAAGTTTCTTCAATAAGGGGCTCTGAGAAATTTTCCAGCTTAAAGCGTGTTCTCTCCCTCCGGAACCAAGGATTAAAACATTCATATGCAGTTATCTGTTGGGGTTCAAAATAGGTAAAACTTCCTTAAAGGAACTAAGTTTTGCAATAATAAGAAAGCCGGTAAAAGATAAAAGTAAAAAGTAAAACAGAAAAAGTAAAACAGAAAAACAGAAAGTGCAAAATAGTAAGACAAGTTTCAATGGCCATAACGCACTATATATCTATTGCTTACCCGCATAGCTGCAGTTAAAATGACTCTGTTTTACTACGTAGTATACTACGTAGTTCTTGAGTTCAGTTTAAATTTCGACTGTTTGTTTTTTTTGGAATTTTAAATTTATTAATTAAACAAATAATTGTTTTGGGTCAAAGCCCAGCTGAAATAAGGTATTTTAGTTATTAGGTTTTTCATTTATAAAAGAATTGAATCTGAATATAAACAAAATCTCATGAGAACCCGTGGAAATAGTGCTGATATCAGATAAGGGAAGGTCATAAGCATAACCAATATTGATTTTTGAGCTTTGGTATCCCAGTTTTATTACCATTGCATTGCCAGATCGATATGATAGTCCCAAAGACACCAATTGCATATACCTGACAGACATATTAATATCTGTTTGCCATGGACCAGATTCAACCAGCTTAAAAAGAAGGGAAGGTTCCAGTGTGAAATTATTATTGATATATACATTGTAACCACTTGAAAAGAAATAATGCCTTATTTGCCGGTTATCTGCAATATCATTTGCATCAAATCTCACCCTGCCTTGAAATAGTTGATACACTGAAGCTCCGATGTAATAATCATGATGAGAGTAATAAATTCCAAAGGCTGCATCAGGTAAAACTTTTTGCTCCTCACCCATAAGAGCAAGATCGTCAGGATCTTCCACTTCAAGGCTTTGTTTATCCAGGTAGTATTGATAGAAAATACCTGAAAGCCCAAAAGAAATTTTTGAATCATTTCTGTCAATTGGAATATGATATGCATAAGTAGCTTCCATTCCCGTCTTTCTAAGAGGACCTTGTGTTCCATTAAACAATCTGACTCCAATACCCATTCTGGGTGTTATTTTCATATGTCCGCTAAGCCTTTGCTCTGTTGGAGATCCTTCAATACCCATCCACGCTTTCCGGTAGGATAATGCCAGAGGGATTCCATTTTCAGTACCAGCAACGGCAGGATTAATCTCATATTTATTCATATCATATAAACTGCTAAGTTGTACTTGTTGTGCAGCTAGCAATCCTGAGATTAATAATCCAAATATGCCTAAATATAGTTTTTTCATTATTTCTGATAATAAAAATGAATCGCTGTCTCTTTTTACCTCACAATACTTACAGGTCCGGATATCATATCCTCTCCATTTCCAAGATCGATTACATAATAATAGGTACCTGCGGGTAATTCTTTCCCATTATTTGTTCCATCCCATGGCACAGGATATCCTAATGGAGAGTTAAATACCATCACCCCCCAATTATTGTATACTTTAACAATGCATTCAGGGTAAGCTAGTATTCCCCTGATATTCCAGACATCGTTTGCACCATCATCATTAGGTGTAAAGGCATCAAATACCTTAAGCTCACAATTTGCTCCTTCAGGCACCACCAAATTAGTAATCGACAATGGACCACAGTTATTTTCATCACTAATTTCAACAATGTAAACACCCAAATCTAGATTTGTGAATGATCCAAAAAGATTGCTGTCAAGACGATGCATTTGATCATTCAGTAATATATATTCCAAATCTCCCGTTCCCCCTATTGCATTCACAAGAATTACACCTTCATTTTTCCCTGGACAGCTTGGAGTGATACTTTGATAGTTAAGTGTTATAAGAGCTGGCTCAACAATCAAAATTGAACCGCCTGAGATTTCACATCCATTTGCATCCTTAACAAGTATTTCGTAAGTATTTGCAGGCAAACTTATGAACGAACCATTATTATAATAAGTGGTGCCATTATCAATAGAGTAAGTCAGTTCACCAGTCCCCCCCCCTGCGGTAAGACTTATGCTACCATTATTATACCCAAAACAGGAAATATCGGTAAAAGATTGATTGGTTAAGTTAATAGAAGGTGGTTCTGTCAGTGTTAGGGTGCTTCCGGAAATTTCACATTCATTGTTATCTTTTACAACAAGCTGATAATTACCGGCAGCCAGATCTGTAAATGAGCCTCCGTTATCAAAATAAGTGATTCCGTTATCAATAGAATATTCAATTGTTCCAACTCCACCTGAAGCAGTTATTTGTATTGTCCCATTATTTGCTTCAAAACAGCTTAAATTTGTCACAGTTTCACTATTAATCATTAATTCCGGGGGCTCTGAGATAATAATATCGCTGCTGACTACCGGACCACAAGCATTTTCATCAGTAATGCTAATCGTATAAGTATCGGGTAACAAATTATCAAAAATGCCGGTTCCGTTACTAATATTCCCCGGGGAAATAACAAACAATAGGGCTCCTGTACCTCCATTGGCACTGATACTTATAGTTCCATTTCCGGCGCCATAACATGTGATATCTGTTGAGGATGTACTTGTTATTAGAATCTCATCCGGTTCAGTCACTACATAACTATCTCCGAGTGTAGCTCCGTTGTTATCCAGAACCGTTAAATCATAGGTTCCTGCGGTTAAGCCACTTTGATCCTCTGCTCCTGCAATTAATCCGGTACCATCGGTCGTACTCCATGTAAAAGAGTAGGGTGTTATACCACCGCCCACCGTTACACTAATTGAACCATCACTTCCACCATAACAAGCTACAGCTGTTACTGATCCTGTTAATGTAAGAGCACCTGGTTGAGTTACCGTGTAGTCGTCAGCTGTAATTGTACAAGCATTGGCATCTGTAACCAATACCGCATAAGTTCCTGCAGTTAAGCCACTCTGGTCTTCTGCTGCTGGTGCCAGGCCACTCCCGTCCATTGTACTCCAGCTGAAGGTATAAGTCCCTGTACCTCCGGTCACTGTAATGTTAATCGCTCCATCACTACCTCCCTCAATGCTAACATTAGTAATTATTTCGGTAAGTGACAGTGCCTCTGGCTCAATTATTATTGCTTCATTACTTATAATTGGCCCGCAACCATCTGAATCGGTGATACTAACATTATATGTTCCGGCAGACAGTCCAGTGAAGGATCCGGTTTCGTTAGTGCTTCCTCCCGGATTCAATGTATAAGTATATGCGCCAGTTCCACCTGAAGCAGTAATGCTTATGGTTCCATCCTGGAGTCCGTTACAGGAGATATCCGTTGAGTTAAGTGTGTTTATAACAATGAGGTCGGGTTCTGAAATACTGATATTACTACTAACAACAGGGCCGCAATTATTAATATCCGTAACCTCCAGTGTATATGTATCAGCTGATAAACCTGTGAATAAACCTGTATTATTGCTAATTGCTCCCGGATTTAAAGTATAAAGCAAATCTCCCGTGCCCCCTGTTGCAACCGCAGTAATAGTACCATCATTGGCCCCGTTACAGGAAATATTTGAGGAGGTGATATTATTAACAAATATAGCAGGGGGTTCAATTACAGGTAAACTGCCACTATATACAGGCCCGCATCCATTATTATCATTTACACTTACAAAATAGGTTCCTGCAGTAAGATTATTAAAAACACCTGTGTTATTAGTTACATCCGGGATCAATGTATAGCTTAATGTATTCCCTCCATTTGCAGTAATAATTATAGTGCCATCGTTGGCACCATTACATGATATGTCTGTTGAAATTTCGCTTTGAATTCTAATTGAATCTGGCTCGTCTACTACAAGTCCATTGCTTTGAACAGGTCCGCAGCCATTGGCATCAGTAATATTTACATAATAGGTGTTGGGGGAAAGGTTTGAAAATGATCCACTGGTGTTACTAATATTATCCGGTAATAATGTATATACCAGGGTTCCTGATCCGCCAGTAGCACCAACTGCTACAGTACCATCATCGCGTCCGTTGCAGGTAATATCTGTAGCACTTTCACTATTAATTATAATCGCCGGGGGTTCTGTCAAAGTAATAGGAGAACTTTGCACGGAATTGCAGTTATTTGCATCTGTAACACCAACAGTATAAATTCCAGGTACAAGACCACTAAACTCACCTGTTCCATTACTAAAATCACCCGGACTTATGGTATAAACCAGTGATCCTGTGCCACCGGCAGCTGTTATTGTAATGCTGCCATTATCTGCACCATAGCAATTAATATTTGTAGAACTACTTCCTGTAATTGTTATTTGTGCAGGTTCAATTATTGTCATTTCAGGGGTGATAACCGGGCCACAATTATTATCATCCGTTACACTAACTGTATAGGTGTTTTGGGACAAATTTGTAAATACTCCATCATTATTACTTATTGCCCCTGGAGTCAAAGTATAAATCAGGGTTCCGTTTCCTCCTGTAGCATTAACAATAATCATCCCGTCATTTGCACCATTGCAGGTTATATCGGTTGAACTGTTGTTAGTTATGATTAGTTCAGGTGGTTCAGAAACTAAAAGATTTCCACTTAATGCGGGACCACAACCGTTAACATCAGTAACAGATACGGTATATGTATCTGCTGAAAGATTAATAAATAATCCCGTGGTATTACTGCTGCCTCCCGGGCTTAATGTATAAGTCAGTACTCCTGTGCCGCCTGTGGCTATCATTGTTACTGTTCCATCTCCCTCTCCATTGCATGTAATATTGGTTGAGCTCTCGCTCGTTATTTGTATCGCAGCTGGCTCTGTTACGGTATAGCTGTCTGATATTATCGCTGAATTTGCATCTGTTACAGTCACATCATATGTCCCTGCCGTTAAGCCGATCTGGTCTTCATCTGTAATTACCAGCCCGCTGCCATCTGTAGTACTCCAGACATATGTATATGGTGTTACTCCTCCACCTACGGTAATATTTATCGACCCGTCATTCCCTCCATTACATGTTACATTTATCGTATTT
>JAYEGO010000660.1:0-1644 GCA_034659155.1 Bacteroidota bacterium
GGCCTCTTTTTTTACATGAAACATTTGCCATTTGCCTTCTGATCTTTCGGCAAGCTCAAGACATGCATTTGACATAAAGAATAATAAGTTACCCAAATTTTGATAGCGTAAATTAGTGTTAAACCTGTAGATTTATTTCAGGACAAGACATCTTGAACTCTGAACCTTCTTGAACCCGGAACAGTCTTAAACATTCTAAAACAGGTAATTCAGACCAATATACATCCCGCTGGTTCCATCTCTTTTATCCAGAGATACTCCATAATCCACTGCAACAATGAAGTTCTGGTTAAGGGCGAATCTTATGCCTCCACCTGCAGAGTTGTGAAAGGAGTCATTTTCCTGGTCAAAGTACAGGGCAAGATCTGCCGGATCTATACTGCTTTTGTCAATATCATATTCTCTAAGTGTTTTTCCCGTATCAAAGAATCCGTTAAGGGCTATATAAATATTCTGATTCAGTATTTGAGTGTGAATGATTTTCCACCGGAATTCAAAGTTTCCATAAATAAAAGCATCTCCAATAACCCTGTTTCTTAAGACACCTCTAATTGTTTTTCCACCTCCAAGGCCCTGCGAAAGTACTCCCTTGTAAAATGAGTAAGCCATAAGGGGCTGTGAATAGAAAGAGGCATCTCCTGCAATTGTACTTTGAAATCCGAGGCGATAGGCAAAGGATAGATTTCTTGGTATGATAGTAAAATACTGCCTGTGTGTTATTGCGATCTTAAGATTTCCGTAATCCCCATTCCCCAGGAATCCAGGCGCAGCCCTGAAAACCACCTCCGACCATATACCACTCATGGGACAGGCTTCATTGTCTCTTGAATCCCAGACCAATCCTCCGGAAATATAATTATAATAACCCCCTTCTGCTTCATTTTCTTCTATCAAACCCCATTCAACATATTTGTCATATAAAAGATTTGTGTCAGGAAGAATATCCTCCGGGTCTTTTCCTTCATTTAAATGTTCAATATCTACCGTGGCAACTTTAATATGTGATATATTGATCCCCCCGTACCACAACAGGTTGTCTCCTGCCAGTTTACCCTGGAAATCAGCCATAAAGCGGAACATTTTTCGTTCATGGCGATAAAACATCCTGGAAATGTAATCTGCGCTTGTATCGTCCTCCCATTCAGGCATGTAGGCTACTTCATAGCCGTTGAAACCATAAAAATTAAGGGCTTTCTCTGTGAGATAGCTTAAATCGGTAGTAAGTCGCACACCGGGGATCAAGGTTCTTGAATCAAACGCTATACGGTTGATACCACTTCCCTTAGTGTATCGCGACCATTCGAGATAAAGGGAATGATCATAATCAGGATACCTGATTCCTTCGTCTCCATAATAGAAAAAATTGACTAATGCTCCATACTGTAGTCCCTGGTCAGCATCAAAAGCTATAACAGGTAGGGGGCCAAATGTCCAGCCACTTTTTACAATATCTCCAGATAGGGAATCAATAACATGGCGCTCTTCTTTCACAGCATCTACAGCTTCTTCATTTTGTGAATATGTAAGGGTAACTACAGAAAGAAGCAGGAAAGAAATGATAAATTTTTTCATAAGATTTGGTTTAAGGGTTCAATAAAATGATGGAACGAATATACAAGAATTAAGATTAAAGATAAAAGGAAT
>JAYEGO010000661.1:0-601 GCA_034659155.1 Bacteroidota bacterium
ACAAATGGAGGAGGAACCCCTGAAATTGTCGAGGATGGTATTTCAGGTTTTTTAATTCCCGGAAATGATGCCAAAATGTTAGCAGATAAAATAAACTATCTCCTTAAAAATAAGTCGATTTCAAAGGTTATGGGAAAAAAGGGTCAGGATATTGTACTAAAGCATTTCACTATTGATAAAATGATTGAAAAAACCTATAATATATATAATTTACTGACAACCAATACTTATAAAGGCCAAAACTTGAAAATTAAATAAACTCAATCTCAAAAACCGCTAAAAACACAGCATATGAATGAGGGAAATAGTTTAACAGCAGAAAAAGTAGAAGATTCAATTTTCCGATTTCTTCAATGGCTAGATAAATTCGGTGAGTATTCTCATGACAGAATGGATTTTAATGCTTCATGGGTTGGAATATTTATTAAAAAATTGTTATATAAAAACAAAATCTTGGGTACTCCTTTTGCAGCTCTTGCCCTTATCCAGGAAACCTTCTTTCCTTCATTATTAAATTTATACAGGCAGCCAAGCAGGGAAGCAATAGCAGATGCCCAATATGCATTAGGATTCCTTAACATGTTTAAATTAACCAACGATA
>JAYEGO010000661.1:611-1643 GCA_034659155.1 Bacteroidota bacterium
AGGAATGTGTTGGGGATACAGTTTTGGATGGCAAACCAGTGATGGTTACTGGCCTGCCGGCATTCCATTAATTACAGTTACCCCTTATGGTTTTTGGGCTTTTAAAAACCATTTTGAAATTACCGGTAACCCAAATAGTCTGAAAATCTGTAAATCCATATCCCAATTTATTTTAAAAGACTTTAAAAAACTTAAAATGCCGAATGGCACCGTTTGTTCATCATATAGCCCAATTGACTCCAGATATATTATCAATGCAAATGTCTATCGCACTTCTGCTCTTCTAGATGCCTACCAGCTTTTTGGCAATGAAGAATACCGTATAGATGCAGAACAAATCATCGATTTTGTCTTGTCATATCAGGAACCTAACGGCAAATGGTATTATGAAGCTATTGGAACCCGTGATCGATTTGTTGATAACTTCCATACATGTTTTGTATTAAAGGCATTATTTAATAGTTATGTAATACTCAGGAAAGAAAGAATACTTGAAGCAGTTAAAAAAGGATATAATTATTACCGGAAATATCTTATCCGATCTGATAATACACCATTACATATGACAGAAAAAAATTATAATAAACTGCGAAAATACGAAATGTATGATTATGCTGAAGGTATTACGCTTGGATGCCTACTTAAAGATATCATTCCCGGGGCATTTGACCTATCAAAAATAATGGCAAACGATTTAATAAATCGGTTTCAATTAAAAGACGGTCATTTTGTGACCAGGGTAAGCGTTTTAGGGAAAAAAAATAAAATTCCATATCACCGTTGGCCTCAGGCTCAACTTTTCCATTCCTTGACTTTTCTCTTAAAATCAATCAAACAATAATTATATCCTGGTTAACTTATAAACATATACTCCCTGCTTGGTACTGTAGCTCCTTAAATTTTAAGTGCTATAAAAAAAGAATCTTAATTGATAATAACCATTTCTGCTAATCGATAAGATATGAAAACAAATACCCCCAAAATTCTTATGCTTGTTCCCGGAATTAACACCATAGGGGGTGTTAATTCTTT
>JAYEGO010000662.1:0-1642 GCA_034659155.1 Bacteroidota bacterium
ATTTATTTCCCTTTTTATCTTCTTTTGTTTTGTTATTATGTTTCACAGTTATTACTACATTCCCTTTTTTGTGTCCTTTATCAACATATCTGTGAGCTTCTACAATTTGTTTCAACGAAAAATGTTTATCTATGACCGCTTTTATTTTTCTTGTTTCAATAAGTTCTTTGAGAAAATTTAAATCTTCAACATTTTCAGATGCTCCACCAACTATTACTTTTATTGACGACCAAAGACTTCGAATCAAATATGTTAGTTTAGGGGTGGTTAAAAGAATTAGCCCATTTTTCTTTAGTGATTTTTTGCAACTTGAAAACGAAGTTTTCCCCACCGTGTCAAAAATAACATCATAAGTTTCATCACTATTACTAAAATCATCTTTTGTGTAATCAATTACCTTACCAGCACCAAGGGATTTTACTAATTCTAAATTTGCAGTACTGCACACCCCTGTAACTTTTGCTCCATAGTATTTGGCAAGTTGCACAGCAAAAGTACCTACGCTTCCAGAAGCCCCATAGATAAGAACTTTTTGTCCTTTCTTGATATTTCCTTTCCTAAGAAAATACAATGCTGTAAGTCCTCCGATAGGAACTGCAGTTGCTTCCTCATAATCCATATTGGTTGGTTTTAGCGATATCGCATTAGCCCCAAGCATACCTGTAGATAAAGGTTCCTCGGGCATACAAATATATTCTACATAAGAACCTGAATTCAACCCTGTGGTGGTTCCAAAAACTTGGTCTCCTTTTTTAAATCGCTTTACATCTTTTCCCACTGATTCAATTTGCCCAGCCATTTCCATCCCAAGTATAGTTCTCTTTGGTTTTCTAAGACCAAACATTATTCGCATAGGGAGCCAGAACAAAAAAGGAAATGTAGAACTCCGCATTCTCACATCCCCTGCAGTTACTGTTGTTGCATGTACTTTTATCAGTACTTCATTATCCTTAGGAGTGGGTTTTTCTACTTCTTTAAGCTGAAGAACATTCGGGAGTCCGTATTTAGTGTAAATTATAGCTTTCATTTTGTTTGTTTTCATATTTTTATATCTGTTTTATTAGGCCATTTCCATGCATACCAGATAATCAATAAAAGATACACAATCTGTCCAATAGAATAGATATAAGAATAAGCCCATGACCCAGGCATAAGCATCAACATGATAGCAAGACCAATATGGAGTACACTTACTATGATGTTTACCCAGCGATTTGCTTGAGGCTTCAATATTAAGGATAGTAAAACCATAACGCCCGGAATTGACATTAATATTGCAGTTACCCATAAGAGTGTAGGAGTAATTAGAATACCTGCTACTTCTCCAGCTATTATTTCCTCTATGATACCCGGCTGGAAAAGTGACTTGATATCCGCATATATATACAAAAACATCAAAGCTACCCATAATGCTGCAAGCTTTATTTTCACATTTATTTTTATATCTTCAAAGACTCTTTTGGTTTTTTTGTTTGAATTCATTTTTGTCTCCATAAATATTATATTAAATGTTAAAGTTTATAAATAATTTGTTTTCTGTAGCGGAGCGGAAGAAAACACAATATTATCCCCCTCTTTTGTTTTAGAAAAAATCAAATTTATTCTCCTTTTTAGAAAGCCTATCATATTTCAACCTCTTAGA
>JAYEGO010000663.1:0-1637 GCA_034659155.1 Bacteroidota bacterium
ACGCCGTCCCAATTTTCAAGTGCTTATGTTGTGAGGATTGGGAATGATCTTACAGTCCTTACTGGCGGAGTAATTAATTCAACTATTTGTGTGATGAGCGCGATAGATAATGGTAATAGTTATTTCGTAGATACTACCATTACTGGCATTTCTCACACTTTTCACAATGTGCCTGAACCATATTTGGTAACAATTACCAAGCATGATTATATCCCTTATCTTAAAGATCCTGACAATATCTATATCCAAAATGAATCGATATACTCTGACAGATATATTTACGGAAAATATTTCTATGCCGGAGAGAATGTAACTCCATCGAAACCACAAGGTTCGGTAATAATAAAAAATGGTTCAAGTGTCGTTTTCGAGGCAACAAATGATGTTAACCTTGAAGGAGGATTTGAGGTTGAACTAGGCGGAGAATTTGAAGTGAAATAAATAATCTAAAAAATATAAAGATGAAAACCTTTAAATTGACAATTATAATTGCATTAGTTGTTTTTGGAGCAGGAAATGCTCAAATGAAAGTAATACCAGATGGTAGTACTTACTTAAATGGCTATCGATCAACTGATGACCCGAATAATGAAGTTGCAGTACAAGTTTATGGTAACTATGGCGCATATTTGGCTGGAGGCCGGCTATCATTTGGGGATTATGGCACAGCATCAAATGGTGGAGGTAATGCATTTGTTGGTGAATATGGGACATGGGATTCTGATATCGTACAATTGCATGGAAAACTGGGTATATACTTAACTAAAAACACTGGGTCAGTACTTGGATATTATCATCAAAATTCTGGCAATAAATTTACGTTTTATTGTGATGTGTATTCCTATGGCACGAAACTGACTTCTGATGAGCGGTTTAAAACAGATATCAATTCAATCAGCAATTCTCTTTTGAATCTTGTAAAATTAAATGGTGTTAGCTACAAATATGATTATTCAAACATGACATTTGAAAATAGTAGGCTTCCATATTCCACAACGACAACCTCGAACACCCTTGAGATGTCAGAGAAAGAAAAGGAATACATGGCTAATCTTGAGAATATAGAGAATCAAGAAAATGCAAATAGTCCGAAAAGATTAGGATTTATAGCACAAGATTTGCAAGAAGTATTTCCGGAGTTAGTTGAGCATGACTCCTCTGGTTACTACTATGTCGACTATATTGGGCTAATACCAGTTATTGTTGAAGCAATAAAAGAGCAGCAATCTATTATTGACGCCCAAAGCCTTAAGATTAAAGAACTTGAAGAACAAACAATAGAAATAATCACATCTGAGAATACTTCAAACCTAAAAGGGCTAATTGCATCTACTGAAATAATCGATAATGATAAAATTATTAATGCAGTTTTATTTCAAAATTCACCAAACCCTTTTTCAGAAAACACTGAAATAAAGTATCTTCTTCCTGAAGAAGTTAGATCTGCTTCGATTTATATATATAATATGCAGGGCAACCAAATAAAAAACATTCCAGTTCATAGCAGAGGTAAAGCAACTGAAACTATTTATGGTTCTGATCTGGCTGCAGGTATGTATCTTTATACACTTATTGCTGACGGCAAAGAAGTAAGTACAAAACGTATGATCTTGACAGAGTAACTGCTTTATCTGAAT
>JAYEGO010000664.1:0-7134 GCA_034659155.1 Bacteroidota bacterium
TGTTAATAAAATGAAGCCATCTAAGATTGAACATATCGGAATTGCAGTGAAAAACCTGGATAAATCAATTTTATTATACGAAAAAATGCTGGGTTATAAGTGTTATAAGATTGAGGAGGTGAAAGACCAAAAGGTAAGAACTGCTTTTTTTAAAATTGGAGAGACTAAAATAGAATTGTTAGAAGCTACAGATCCGACCAGCCCTATAGCCAGGTTTATTGAAAAGAGAGGAGAAGGAATGCATCATCTTGCTTTTGCCGTAAGTGATATAGAAGAAAGACTTCAGGAAATAGAGAAAACGGGAATTAATTTGATTGACAAGAAAACAAGAAAAGGTGCAGATGGTCTTGACATAGCGTTTCTTCATCCGGGTTCTACATCGGGAGTACTTATTGAATTATGCGAAAATAAAAACAAGGATTAACCCGTTTACGGAAAAGCAAATCAGACTTTTTTTCATAAAGACTATGATTATATTTGTATAACTCAACCAGGATAATATGGCAAAGCCAATAGAAAAGGATAAAATGCTTTTTGGTAATTCCGGCCCCGGGATTCGCTCCGATTGCCAGGTAAGCATGGAACTTCTAACAAAAGGAGGTTTAGAAATTGATTTAAACTCTAAAGTGAATTCCATGTATGGAAAGTCTATACGTGAAATGCTTAAAGAAATTTTAGTTTTTTTTGAGATAAAGAATGCCCGTGTTACAATCCAGGATTCCGGTGCTTTACCTTTTGTTATTTTAGCAAGAATGGAAGCCCTGATTAAATCCCATGTTAAGTCAGAAAAGGAATTTTTACCTGATATGATTGCCGGGAATCTTTATAAATCGGAAAATGGAAGGTTCAGGTTCAGCCGCTTATATTTACCTGGTAATTCTCCCAGCTTAATGCTAAATGCAGGAGTTCATCAACCTGGAGGCTTAATTTTGGATCTCGAAGATTCTGTAGCACCAGAAAAGAAGTATGAAGCTAGTTTCCTGGTGAGAAATGCTTTAAGACAACTTGATTTTATGGGTACGGAAAGAATGGTTCGAATCAACCAGCTCCCAGCCGGCTTAAAAGATCTTGCGTTTATTGTAAATCATAATATACACTTAATACTGGTGCCCAAATGTGAAAGCCCTGAGCAAATTCTTCAATTAGAAATAGAAATTTCCAGGCTAAAAAAACCGGTAGTTAAAGATGACCCTATTTTCCTAATGCCGATTATTGAAAGTGCCCTGGGGGTAGAGAAAGCTTTTGAAATAGCTGTTTCTTCAAAAAACATTGTGGCTATGGCAATAGGACTGGAAGATTATACAGCAGATATAGGTGTCAGGCGTACTAGCCGGGGCGATGAATCTCTGTATGCCCGTACCAGGCTGATAAATGCATGTAAAGCTGCAGGAGTTCAACCAATTGATTCGGTCTTTTCAGATGTTGGAGATATGGAGGGTTTAAGGGAAGCGGTCAGGAAATCCAGGTCCCTGGGCTTTGAAGGTATGGGTTGTATACATCCAAGACAAATACAGGTAATTCATGAGGAATTTTATCCGGGTATGGATGAAGTTGATAAGGCTGCACGAATTGTTAAAGCTTTCAAAAAAGCAAAGAAGGATGGCCTGGGTGTTGTTTCTCTTGGAACAAAAATGATAGATGCTCCGGTTGTTAAGAGAGCACAAAAAACATTAGATCTGGCTGTGAGTTTAGGCCTGTTAAAGAAGGATAAGACAAAAGAAAGTAATTAGTGATAGGATAGCTATTTTTTATTTTATTTGCTTAATATGATATTGAAGGATTCTGAGAAAATTAAGAATGCTGCTGGCAGGTGGGTTCCGAAAAAAATAAATGGAGAAGCTCAAACTCCATATAAAGGGATTGCAAAACATAAGCCAAAAACAGCAAAATTCGGACCAAGGGGAGTTTCGTGTGCCGACTATCCGAACGATGGAAATAAGCTGGTTGCAAGTTTGAGAGAAGCACTGGAAAACGCTGGACTGAAGGATGGTATGACCATTTCAACTCATCATCATTTTCGAAATGGAGATTATCTTGCCAACCAAATATTTGACATTGCACATGATCTGGGGGTGAAGAATTTAATTTGGTTTCCCTCGGCCTCATTTCCCTGTCATCAGCATCTAATTCAATACCTGGAAGATGGTACAATTCATCATATTGAAGGAAGCATGAATGGACCTCTGGGTAGGTTTACTTCAGAAGGTAAAATGAAAGGACTGGGTGTTCTCAGATCCCATGGTGGAAGATACCAGGCTGTGCAGGATGGTGAAGTACAGATAGATATTGCAGTTATTGGAGCAGGTTGTGCCGATTCATTTGGCAATGCAAATGGATTGTCAGGACCTTCATCTACCGGTTTGTTAGGTTTTGCCCTGGCTGACTCCCAATATGCTGAAAAAGTTATTGTTGTTACTGACAACATGGTTCAGTTTCCATGTTATCCCTGGCAAATTCAAGGGAACTATGTTGATTATACTGTGCAGGTTGATAAACTGGGGGACTCCGAAAAAATTATTTCAGGAACTACTGAAATTACAAAAAGTCCTGACAGACTTTTCCTGGCAGAATTAACAGCCAGGTTTTGTGAGCATGCAGGAATAATTAAGGATGGCTTTTCTTTTCAATCAGGCGCAGGAGGGACATCTCTGGCTGTTGGAGAGTTTTTCAGGAAAATTATGAAGGAAAAAGGAATTAAGGCGCGTTTTGCACGGGGCGGGAGCAATAAATACCTGGTTTCCATGCTTGAAGAAGGTCTTGTGGAATATATTCTTGATGGACAAACCTTTGATCTTGAAGGTGTACGTTCAATGGCAGAAAATGCAGGACATATTTCAACCAGCCCATTTACTTCTTATAACTATCACGGAAAAGGGAATTTTGCCAGCCTTGTGGATGTGGTAATCCTTGGCGCAACAGAAATTGATGTCAACTTCAATGCAAATGTTGTTACACATTCTGATGGTTATCTTCTTCATGGAATGGGTGGTTGGCAGAATTGTCTTTTTTCAAAGACCGTTATTCTTCCTGTTCCCCTCTTCAGAGACAGAATTCCGGTTATTGTTGATGAAGTAACAACGCTTTGTGGTCCTGGAGAACTGATTGATGTTGTTGTTACTGAAAGAGGAATTGCTATAAATCCAAGACGTAAAGATCTGATCAAAGCTGTAAAAGATTCAGGTTTGCCGGTTATGACTATAGAAGAACTTAAAGACAAAGCTGAAAAGATCTGCGGAAAACCAGAAAAGCCAAAACTTGAAGAAGATATTGTTGCCGTAATTAAATGGGTGGATGGAACTTTATTGGATTCTGTAAGAAAAATCAAGCAATAGAATTAATTATTAAATTTTATATCTCATGAAAAAATATCAATGTTCTGTTTGCGGGTATATCTATAACCCTGAGGAAGGCGACCCTGATGGAGGAATTTCACCGGGAACACCGTTTGAAGAAATTCCTGACGATTGGATGTGTCCTGTATGTGGTGTTAAGAAAGAAGATTTCTCTCTGTTGGATGAATAATTTCCAGGTGGAAGATTGTTTCTTGTCCGGATATATGTGTACGGCTTAATCAATAATTAATGTCGCAGAAGTTACTGAAATTAGTTTAATAATAATCTTACTTCTTTTCCGGAATCAATTTTAAAACTTCTAGTAGTAAATCCCAGAATTTGTAAGTGCTTTCAATATGCAGGCGCTCATCAGGTGAGTGTGCACCTTTGATTGTTGGTCCAAAAGAGATCATGTCAAGCTCCGGATATTTCTTAAGAAAGAGGCCACATTCAAGTCCGGCATGAATGGCTTTTACTTCTGCTTTGTTTCCAAATAATTTTTCATAAGAAGATCTGGTAATCCCAAGAATGATTGAATCTGTATTGGGCGTCCAGCCCGGATAAGAACCTGAGTGTTTAACCTCAGCTTCAGATAAAATAAAAACACTTTCAACCATCTGGGAAATGTCAGTTTTTGCACTTTCCACAGAACTCCTTTGACTTGTAGTAATTTCCAAGGTATTCTTGTTGATTTGTTTAACAGACGCCAGATTAGTAGAGCTTTCTACCAGTCCTTCAATATCATGACTCATGCTTAGTGCTCCATGAGGACAGGCATATAGTGCAGACAATAAATTATCCTGAAAGGATTTCTCAAAAACTTCACCAGGAAGGTCTGTCTCGTTAAGCTGGATATGGAGGTCTGGATCAGTTTTTGAATATTCATTTTCTATGGTCTCTGACAATTCAGTAAAGAAGGTCTGAAAGGATAGAATTTTCTCATTTGGAATCACAAAAATAGAGAATGCCTCCCTGGGAATGGCATTTCTTAAATTTCCTCCCCTGAAACTATTAACCTTCAAGTCAAATTTCTTACTGCCTTCCCATAGTATCCGGTTTAATATTTTTATAGAGTTTCCAAGACCTTTTTGAATTTCATCTCCCGAGTGTCCGCCCTTTAGTCCATTTACAAATAATTTAAAAGCCGTATGAGAGCCAGGGCTTATTGCAAAGTTTATCTCATATGTAGCCAGGGTGTCAATTCCTCCGGCACAACCTATGAAAAGTTCACCCTCATCCTCTGAATCTAGATTTAACAGTATCTTTCCGGTCAAAAGATCCCTTCCTAATTCCATTGCTCCGGTCATCCCACTTTCTTCATCAACAGTAAACAAACATTCGATTGTACCATGTTCAATTTCCGTGGAGGCTAATATGGCAAGCTGTGATGCAACTCCAATACCATCATCAGCACCAAGGGTGGTTCCATCTGCCTTTATCCAGCCATCATTAATTTGAGCTTGTATTGGGTCTTTGTCGAAATCATGCATGGTGCCCATATTTTTTTCGCAAACCATATCTATATGACTCTGCAGAATAACGGTTTCCAGATTTTCTTTACCCTTAGTTGCTTCTTTTTTAATCAGCAGATTACCTGGTTTATCCTGCAAGTAAGCAAGATTGTGATTTTGAGCAAAGTCTTTCAGATATGCGAGTATTTTTTCTTCTTTTCCTGAGGCCCTGGGTATTTGAAGAATTTCACTAAAATAGTCCCAGATAGGATGATCTGGCAGGTCTAATATATTGTTCATTGAATAAGTAAAAAATGTATGCTGCAAAAATAGAAAAAAAACATTTGCTTAAACATGAAAAAACTACTATAAAACATCTTTTTCAAAGTAAGAATTTGTGTTAAATTTACCAGATTATTTAACGATTTATAAAATACCTAAAAATGGCTAAAAGAACAATTGTAAGTATGCCCGGAGATGGAATCGGGCGGGTAGTGCTTGAAGAAGCAATAAGAGTTTTAACTGCTGCCGGTTTTGAAGCGGATTATATTGAAGGAGATATTGGTTGGGAATTCTGGCGTTCTGAAGGAAATCCACTACCAAAACGTACCATCGATCTAATCCAAAAGCATAAAGTGGCTTTGTTTGGGGCAATTACTTCCAAGCCCAAGGAAGAAGCAAGCCAGGAATTAGATCCTGAATTGCATGATAAGGGCCTGGTTTATTCCAGTCCAATTGTTGGTCTCAGACAGCATTTTAAACTGGATATTTGTATCCGTCCATGTCATACATATGCCGGTAATCCTTTGAATTTTGTGCGGAGAGGAATAGGAGATGAAATTGAAGAACCGGCTGTGGATGTAGTTATTTTCAGGCAGAATACCGAAGGTTTGTATGGTGGAGTGGAGTGGTCGAATCCTCCAGATCAGGTTTATAATGCTCTAATGACACATCCAAAATTTAAATCGAATTTCGGAACAACTCCCAGGGAGGAGGTGTCTGTATCTACGAGGATTTTTACCAGGAAGGCTACCGAAAGAATACTCTTTGCTGCATTTGAATATGCCAGGAAATATGAATATAAATCTGTTACTCTTTGTGAAAAACCAAATGTTATTCGGGAAACATCCGGAATGATGTACAGGCTTGCTAAAGAGATCCAGAATAAGAATTTTCCGGAAATTCAATTGTGGAATACTAATATAGATGCCCAGATGATGTGGCTTACCAAAAATCCGGAAGATTATGGTGTTATGGTTGCAGGAAATATGTTTGGTGATATTGTTTCTGATGGTTTTGCAGGATTGATTGGTGGACTTGGATTTGCCTGTAGTGCTCAGTTCAATGATGAAGGAGTTGGTGTATTTGAGCCGACCCATGGCTCAGCCCCAAAATATGCTGATTATCCTGAATCTATTGTTAATCCAATAGCAATGATAGAGTCAGCTTGTATGATGCTTGATTTTATTGGTGAAAATGAAATTTCAGATAAAATAAGGAAGGCTGTGGCAAAAACAATAAGTGAAGGAAATGTACAGACATATGATATGAAAAAAATGAAAGGATCAGTAGATGTCCTGAAAAATGGTGCTGCTTCTACTCATCAGATAGCAGATGCAATAATTGGTAATTTATAAAATATATAATAAGCAGAAAATTATGATTGAAGATCTGAAAAAATTATGGCCCGAACTGGAATGGATTAAAGATCCGCTTCTCCGGGAACAAACCACAAAAACCTGGGCTTTAGCTTTGGAAAAAAGCGTTATGAGTCCGGACGATTTGAATAAAATACCTTTTACCTTACTGGCTGGTCCTGATTTAAAGGTGAGTTTTATGGCACATAAGAGAGCTGTAGTACATATTGCCCGTGAAAGTGGTTTGAAAATGAATGAATTTTTTGGAGAAGAGTTACCGGTGAATATGGACATTCTTATTTCCGGAGCCATTCTTGCAGATGTAGGAAAATTACTTGAATATGAGAAAAACAATAAAGGAGAGTCAGTTCAGGGGCAATATGGTAAATATTTAAGGCATCCATTTTCGGGAGTTTCACTTGCAGAACAATGTGGGGTGCCTGCTGAGGTCTGTCATATAATTGCAGCCCACGCAGCCGAGGGTGATCTTGTGAAAAGGTCTACCGAAGCCTATGTTGTACATCATGCAGACTTCATGACGTTTTTGCCCTTTAAAAATAAGTTCTAATTTTTTTGTAGAATTTAAGAGGATCGTTAATTTTATATTTCGCTTTGCGTATATTTTTTCATTGGAAATTATGGAAAAATAGCCTTTATGATGGGTGTATGATAACATTTGATCTTGTTCTTGTTGTTGTTGTTGTGATTTTTATC
>JAYEGO010000665.1:0-1634 GCA_034659155.1 Bacteroidota bacterium
GTCCACTAGATAGTTTGAAAGTGGGAGAGATGAATAAATGAAAAGGCAAAAGTTCGTATATAATGGCCACGCGGGAGATAATACGAAATTCGTATATATTCCCAAAATGGAACAAAAAGCGAATTTTGTATATAAGGAGTTATCGGAAATTGCGAGCCCGTCAAAAATAGTAAGATGTAAGAGGACAAATATAATTAAAATATGGAGGTAGTAAAAATGACAACAGCAGAAACATTTAAATGGCATAAATCTTTGGAAGATTTAACAAAAAAAAGTCAAGGGAAGTAGGCTTATGAAAATAACAATTTTAAATGGGAATCCAGATAATCAAAAGTTTGATGACTACCTGAATAATCTGGTAAAATTGCTGGAATTATCTGATAACAGTGTTACTCATTTTAAACTCAGGGAAATGAAAATACGGCATTGTCGTGGATGTTTTGGTTGTTGGCTAAAAACACCCGGTCAGTGTATTTACAAAGATGATTCAAACGCTATTTGCAGAGAGGTTATAAATTCTGATTTTGTGCTGTTTGCTGCGCCTCTTGTTATGGGATTTCCCAGCGCTGTTTTAAAAATTGCTATGGATAAGCTTATCCCGCTTCTCCTTCCCTATATTGAGCTGGTTGATAATAAGGAGTGTCACCATGAGAAGAGATATGACAAAGAATATCCTTTGATTGGGCTATTAATTGAAAAGGGAGATGATACTGATAGCGAGGATATTGAAATAGTGAGCGATATTTTTGTTCGTTTTGCTATTGACTTTAGGACATCTTCACGTTTTGTAATGCAGACTGACATTCCGGTACAGGAGGTATCAGATGAAATTAACCGTATTTAATGGTTCACCGAGAGGAAAGAAAAGTAATACAGCTATTCTTTTAGAGCACTTTTTAAAGGGTTTTATGGAGACAGAAGGCAATAGCTATGAACTCGAATATATCGTTAATAATAAAGATGTTGGGGAACTTGTTGAAATGTTTAAGGATGCTAATAATGTAATACTGGCGTTTCCGCTTTATACTGGTTGTATGCCTGGAATAGTAAAGTCCTTTATTGAAAGCCTTAAACCTTTGTGCGGAAAGCAAGGCAATCCAAGTGTTGGTTTTATGGTGCAAGGGGGATTTCCGGAAGCTTATCAAAGCAGGTTTGTGGGACGCTATCTTGAGAAACTCGCAAAAAGACTGAACTGTCAATATCTCGGCTGCATTGTAAAAGGAGGTATCGAAGGTATACAGGGAAAGCCACAGTTTATGACCAAAAAAATTTTTTACTACTTTTATGAACTAGGAAAAGTTTATGGCGAGTCAAGAAAATTTGACGAAGAATTGCTTAAAAAACTTGCCAAACCTGAACATTTGTCAGCATTACGCAGATTATTTTATAAATTTGCAAGGTTAACTGGAATGGCAAATTTTCACTGGGATAAGCAGTTAAAGGAAAACAAAGCATTTGAAAAAAGGTTTGATAGACCTTATGGGGATTAATAAAATGACGGGCTCGCAACTCTTCGCCACTTCGTGGCTTGGTCTCGGCTTCGCCGAGACTCCGATAACAGCGGATAAAAGGCTTCGGTGCTACGCACCTTCGCCCAAATTCGCCTATCGGCGAACTTCTTTTATCCGCCTACG
>JAYEGO010000666.1:0-1628 GCA_034659155.1 Bacteroidota bacterium
TGGAAAAAAATCAAAATCCGCAGCTGTAATAAATGAAAATGAAGAAGCTGCAAAAGCACTTGTTAAAGGCCCAATGAAAGATTCAATAAAGTTTGCCAATGTTCAGGGAACAGTAAAATATATTGCTGATACAGATAAAAGTATCTTAAACTGGAAAAGTGGTTTACATACCGGATATGTTAAATTTCATGCCGGCGTTTTATATGCTCAAGATAACCAGGTTATAGCCGGAGAATTTTATATGGATATGGACAGTATTGTCGATACCGATATCGATTACCTGCTTATGAAGGAAACTCTTGAAAACGTTTTAAGATCAAGTGACTGGTTCTTTAGCAATAAATTCCCCCTTTCTGTTTTTAAAATTAAATCTACAGTGTATTCAGACACAGATAGTGTGCAAATATTTGGGTCACTGAATCTGCTTGATATATCTCAAGATATTACTTTCAAGGCTTCTATTGATTTCCTAAATGACAGTATTATTGCATTTTCTGAGTGCTTCCTCATTGACCGTACCCATTGGAATATCTTAACAATGTCGGATGAACATGTGAAAGATGATAATAGTTTTATTGTTCCAGATAAGATAGAAATTCGAGTAGAAGTTATTGCTAAACATTGATTTTACGAGTTTATTTTTATTCAGTCTTTTTAGGAATTGAGTAGAGATTATCAAAATTGATTATTCACATGTTTTTTTATCTATTTTTGATTATCAACAATTGACCGAATCCTTAATAGTCTACCAATTTTGCCAGATATGAAAAGGTACTTTCTTTCTCTTATTGCATTTTCCTTTCTCATTTTTCAGATTGTTTTTCCATCTCAGCTAAATGCGCAGGAACCAGCCGAATGGGCTGCCTGTAAGGTGTGCCATACCATTGGCAAGGGGAGACTTGTAGGACCTGATCTGAAGGGTGTTACGGAACGAAGAAGCCAGGAATGGTTGATCCCTTTTATTCAGAAATCCCAGACCATGGTTGATAGCGGTGACCCGGATGCAGTTCAACTTTTCGAAGAGTATAAGATCCCTATGCCGGATAACAACTTAACGGATGAACAGATCATCAATATTTTAAACTTTATTACCAATTATGTAGAACCAGCTGAACCGATAGCTGATGCCACTCCAACCGTAGAGATTTCAGAAGCCTATCAGCCTTATTCTGGTTATGGTCCAAAGGACAGCCGGTGGACCACAGCCCTGGCTGTACTGATCTTATTGTTAATCCTGGTTGACCTTTCTGTCACTAAATTCATCAGGTGGAAATGGCTTTCTATGCTACTCCTTTTTGGGTCTCTTGGATTTCTCTCTAAAGTAATGTATGTGGAAGCTAAAGCCCTCGGCCGGCAAGAAGGTTATGCTCCTGATCAACCTGTATGGTTCTCTCATAAAGTACATTCCGGACAAAATCAGATTGATTGTATTTACTGCCATAGTACATCTTACGATAGCAAACATGCTGCTATCCCAGGCACAGATGTGTGCATGAATTGTCATAATCTGGTAACTACAGGTACACAAACAGGCACAACTGAAATAAGCAAAATTCAGAAATCATGGGAAAGCGGAAAGCCTCTTGAATGGGTTAAGGTACATAACCTCCCCGATCATGTCTGGTTTA
>JAYEGO010000667.1:0-7104 GCA_034659155.1 Bacteroidota bacterium
ATCTGCATTGTCGTTGAGCATGTTTGATGTGGGGGGAAATAAAAACAGAAGAGGAGTAAAAGGCTTTTTATATGGCGAACGCGGTGTATGGCGACCAGGAGATTCTTTATACTTAACTTTTATTCTTGAGGACAAGAATAAAACCCTGCCAGAAAATCATCCGGTGAGGTTTGAACTTTATACCCCGGAGAATCAACTTTATCTGAAAAAGATCAAAACAACCTCGTTAAACGGAGTATATGATTTTAGAACAGCCACTGAAGGTGATGCCCCAACCGGGAACTGGCTGGCAAAAATAAATGTTGGAGGATCAAGCTTTACAAAAACCCTAAAGATTGAGACCGTAAAGCCAAACCGATTGAAGCTTAATATTGATTTTGGTTCGGAAATACTGAACAGGAATTCTGTTAGAGGAACTCTCAATGTAAAATGGTTGCATGGTGCCATAGCCAAAAATCTAAAGGCGGATATTGAACTGGATCTTAGTTCCACAAAAACCACTTTCAAGGAATATAATGATTATGTTTTTGATGACCCTGTTAAGAGCTTTGAGGCTGAAGAGGAAATGATTTTTGAGGGTAGACTGGATAGCCTGGGTAATGCAAGGTTCAGGCCCAATATTAATGTAGGGAAGGAGGCGCCAGGAATGCTTAGGGCCTTTTTCAAAACAAGGGTTTTTGAGAATTCAGGAGATTTCAGCATAGATCGATTTTCGGCATTATATTCTCCATTTAAAAAATATGTGGGACTTAAAATGCCAGATGGCCCCGGTTGGAATGGAGCACTCTATTCGAATGAACCAAATCTTATCTCCATTATTACAGTGGATGAATCAGGGAATCCCGTGGATGTAAAAGACCTTAGCATTGAAATATATGATGTGAAATGGAGATGGTGGTGGGATAGAGATGAATATGATAATTTGGCATCTTATGTCCGGAACCAGAGTAGAAATCTAATCAGGAAGGATAAAATAAGCACGGTAAATGGTAGCGCTATTTACGAGATGAAGTTTGATGAAAATCTATGGGGAAGAAAACTCATGCGGATCACTGATCCTAAAGGAGGACATAGCACGGGTAAAACTTTTTATTTAAGTTATAGAGGTTATTGGAGCAGTCCTGGTCAGGATAATCCCGGCGGTGCTGAAATGCTGACATTCACCACAGATAAAAAAAATTATGAAGCAGGAGAAGACATAAAGGTTTATCTTCCTGAATTTCAGGAAGGCAGGGCATTAATAAGTATTGAGAATGGATCAAAAATTCTGAATACATTCTGGGTAGAATCTTCCGGTAATAAACAGTTTACCATTCAGGCTACCGGGGAAATGGCTCCCAATGCCTTTATCAATGTTTCTTTGATACAGCCACATAAAAGAACCGGCAATGACCTGCCCATACGATTATATGGAATTCAAAGCATAAACGTGGTGGATAAAAATACAATTATTCAACCAATTCTGGAGATGCCTGATGTATTAGAGCCTGAACAGAATGTGGCGGTAAAAGTGACGGAAAAAAATGGAAGGAAAATGACATATACCCTGGCTGTTGTGGATGAAGGCCTTCTTGATCTTACCCGGTTCAGTACCCCTGATATATGGAGCAGATTTTATTCTAAAGAAGCACTGGGTATTCGTACCTGGGATATGTATAAATATGTGATGGGGGCTTTTACCGGTGAGATGTCAGGACTTCTCTCCATAGGGGGGGATGAGTTTATTAAACAGGATGATAAGAAAAATACCAACCGTTTTAAGCCGGTTGTCAGGTTTTTAGGTCCCTTTGAATTAAAAGAGGGTAAATCCAATAAGCATAGTTTCACCATGCCGAATTATGTTGGATCTGTAAAAACTATGCTTGTTGCCAGCCAGGATGGGGCATATGGGAAAACAGAAAAAATAACTCCGGTAAAGAAACCATTAATGGTTCTGGCGACCTTGCCCAGAATAGTTAGCCCTTCAGAGACGGTAATATTACCGGTGACTGTTTTTTCAATGGATGATAGGGTGAAAAATGTTACGGTGGAGATTAAAGCCAATAATATGTTTTCACTAGAAGGGCCTGCAACACAGAAAATTTCATTCGACCAGGCAGGAGATCAAATAGTAAACTTTACCCTCAAGGTTGCCAGGAATATTGGTGCCGGGAGAGTAGAAGTTATTGCCAGGAGCAAATCTTATGAAGCCAGTGATCTCATAAACATAAAAGTGAGGATGCCAAATCCCAGGATCTCTATAGTAATAAATGATATGGTGAAACCTGGTAAAATATGGAAGTCAAATTATGATGCTGTGGGCCTGGCTGGCACAAATAATGGTGTGCTGGAAGTCTCAGCTATTCCACAAATGAACCTTGAACAGAGGTTGAAGTTTTTAATGGAGTATCCACACGGATGTGTTGAGCAAACTACGTCATCGGTTTTTCCGCAGCTATTTTTGCACAAATTTATTGATCTTGATTCAGAACAAAAGAATAAGATACAGGAGAACATTACTGCAGGAATTAACCGGATCAAATCCTTCCAGATCTCAAATGGGGGATTGACTTACTGGCCAGGATCTTATAATACTGCCAGTGAGTGGGGTACCAGTTATGCCGGACATTTCATGCTTGAAGCCAGGGCAATGGGTTATAAACTCCCCATAGGTTTTATAGATAATTGGGTAAAATATCAATCCCGGAGAGCAGGCAGCTGGGATCAGGAAACCGGTTACTTTGGTTATAGGAGGAGTAATGAAATTAATCAGGCGTACCGCTTATACACACTTGCATTAGTGAAAAAACCCGCTCTTGGGGCCATGAACAGAATGAGAGAGATGAAGAATCTTTCGGTTGGTGCGAAATGGAGACTCGCCGGGGCCTATTTACTTATAGGCAAAAATGAAGTAGCTGAAGATATTGTTTCAGGATTAACTTCTTCAGTAGAATTTTATAGAGAACTATCTTATACCTATGGAAGTTCCACTCGCGATCAGGCCATGATACTGGAAGTTATGACTTTGCTGAATACCAGGGTAAAGGCCAGGGTCTTAGTGGACGAATTGGCTGAAAAAATTGGCTCACAGGAATGGTATAGTACACAAACAACGGCTTTTGCATTATTGGCGATTGGAAAGTTTCTTGGTGAACCGGATGCTTCAGGGGGAGTTGAATTTAAATGCAGTATTAATGGAAAAAATAAAAAGATTTCAACTAATACCCCAATTGCTCAATTAACTTTACCATTCGATGGGGAAAAGGGAGGTACTATTTCTCTGAATAATACAAGCAACAAAGAATTGTTTATTAATATTCAATTGGATGGAATTCCCATGGCAAACGAAATAGCAGATGAGCAGAATGACCTTAGAATGTTTATACGCTACCTCAATATGGATGGGAAAAAGATCAACCCCACAGAACTTGAACAGGGAACTGATTTTATGGCTGAAGTTCAATTAACTCATCCGGGTATAAGAGTGAATTACAAAGAAATGGCTTTGACTCAAATGTTTCCTTCAGGATGGGAAATTAGAAATATCAGGATGGATAATATCGATCCTTTAAAATTGAAAGATAAGCCCCGATATCAGGATATACGAGACGACCGGGTTTATAGTTATTTTGATCTGGATAAACGGGGATCAAAAACCTTTATAGTGATGTTGAATGCTGCTTACCTGGGGGAATTTTTCCTTCCTGCAGTATATTGTGAAGCAATGTATGATAATAGTATACATGCAACAAAAGCAGGAAAATGGGTTAAGGTTGTAAGGCAGAAATAGGCATTTTCATCTTACGGGTTTTATGCCTGTGGTACTCCGGAACTTAGATTGAAAGACTATAAATCTCAATGTGGTAGAATGAAATGGATAGATAAGAATAAGTACTGGCTGATTGGTGTGATAATATTTGCCGGGGCATTTTTCTTATTGCCTGTTGTCCAGTTCAACGATCCCACAAATACAGTACTTGAAAACACACGGGGGGAGTTATTATCAGCCAGGATTACAGAGGATGGTCAATGGAGATTCCCTGATTGTGACAGTGTCCCTAATAAAATTGGTCAATGCATACTATTTTATGAGGATCAGTATTTCTGGTCTCATCCCGGAGTAAATCCGGTTTCGCTTTTAAAAGCTTTAAAAAGGAATATTAAAGAAGGAAGGATTGTAAGTGGAGGAAGCACTATAACGATGCAGGTTATTCGTCTTTCAAGAAGGGGTAAACCCCGTACATTCACACAGAAATTTATTGAAATAATCCTGGCAATCCGCATGGAGTTTAGCCTTACAAAGAATGAAATTATTCAATTGTATGCTTCTCACGCTCCTTTTGGAGGGAACGTTGTAGGTATTGATGCTGCTTCATGGAGATATTTTGGCAGACCGGCAAACAAACTTTCATGGGGAGAAGCAGCCACCCTGGCTGTTCTGCCCAATGCGCCATCACTTATCTATCCGGGAAAGAATCATAACATATTACAGAAGAAAAGAAATCGCCTGTTAAATAAGCTGAAGGATAAGGGTGTAATTGATCAAACAAGCTGTAATCTTGCGAAGTCAGAACCTCTGCCTGATCGACCTGTTGCCTTACCACAAATCACTCCACATTTACTTGCCCGGGCAGAGAAAGATGGATTCGGAGGAAAACGATGCATTACAAGTATTGACAGGGAATTGCAGGAAAACTTAATCAATCTGGTACAAAGACACTACCACCATTTGAAGCAGAATGAGGTCCATAATGCAGCGGTTTTGGTTCTTAACATTCCGGAAAAAAAGGTAATAGCATATGTTGGGAATTCTCAGGCAACCGGAGAGGAAACGGGAAGCCATGTTGATATTATCATTTCTTCGAGGAGCTCAGGAAGTATTCTAAAACCTCTTTTATATACTTTTATGTTAGACGAAGGAGACATCCTTCCAAATAGCCTGGTTGCTGATATTCCAACTCATATTTCCGGATATGCCCCTCTTAACTTTGACCGGTCTTATACCGGTGCAGTTCCTGCCGGTAAAGGACTGGTGAGGTCCCTGAATGTTCCTGCTGTCAGAATGCTGCAAGATTATGGTTTAGAAAAATTTCATTCAAAACTTCAAGCCCTGGAATTTTCTTCGATAAATAATAAACCAGGGCATTACGGTCTGACATTAATTTTGGGGGGAGCAGAGGTGACCCTATGGGATTTATGCCGGGTTTATATGGGAATGGCAAACAGCCTGAATAATATTCAAGAGTACAGCTATAGGTATGATCCCGATGAATACACAGACCCTGTTTATATAGTTGAAAATAGGAGTTTCAATAGTAAAAAGCAGCATAACCAACAGAAGCTGTTAAAAAATGGAATTATGAGCGCTGCATCCATTTGGCAATGCTTTGAAACCCTTACAGAGTTGGAAAGGCCAACCCAGGAGGGATTGTGGGAACAGTTTCCTTCCTCAAAAAAGATCGCCTGGAAAACCGGAACCAGTTTTGGATTCAGGGATGCCTGGGCTATTGGCTTAAATCCAGATTACCTGGTTGGAGTATGGGTGGGTAATGCCGACGGAGAGGGAAGACCTGGCCTTACCGGGCTGAATGTAGCAGCTCCCTTAATGTTTGATGCATTTAACATGCTGAATACCTCGGGTTGGTTTATTCAGCCATATGATGAGATGCTTGAACTTGATATCTGTGTAAAAAGTGGTTTCCGTGCCGGACCAGATTGTGGGGATATCATTACACAGATGGTTCCAGAAGCAGGTACAAAAATGGAGGCCTGTCCCTATCACAGAATTGTACATCTTGACAGGCAGCGTCAATTCAGGGTGCATAGCGACTGTTATGAAGTTGACGAGATGGTAAATACATCCTGGTTTGTTTTACCACCGGTTATGGAGTGGTATTATAAAAAAAGAAACCCTCAATATCAATCTCTTCCACGCTTTTCGTTAGAATGTCGGGAAGGGGATGAACATCCAATGGAGATGATATATCCAAAAAAAACAAGGCAGGTATTTATTCCAAGGGACCTTGACGGGAAATTAAGCAGAGTGGTTTTTGATGTGGCCCACCGCAAGCCGGGAGTTTGTATTTATTGGCACCTGGATGATCAATATCTTGGTGAAACCATAGCGATTCACCAGATGGAATTTATTGCACAGGAAGGTTGGCATATCTTAACCCTGGTTGATATAGATGGTAATATACTGGAGAAACAATTTGAGATCATAGGGCGGTGAATTCAAAATGCAGCAATTACCAACGGACTTTTTTGGTCATTTACAACTTTAATTGTAGCCACCTGGAGAATGAAAGTAAGAGGAGTCTCCTGGAAAGACTTAGGCCTAATAAAACCTGATAATTTCGGGAAAACATTAGGAATTTCGGCAATAATTCTTGTAACAGTGGTGATTTCAATAATAATCTTTGAGATTCAGGTAGGGTAAACCGGAATTAATACGGATATATAGTAAGAGGAATATCTATTTAAATTAAATGAAAAGAGTGCTGAAAGCAAATATTCAATATAGATATTGGAATTCGTTCTTTTACATTTATTAAATTTACCGGGTTAACCACATTGATAACTGCACATTGACAACGGAAGATTTCAAAGAGGTATTTGACAGGTATTTTGATTCTGTAAGAAGCTATATTTATTACCGGTGTGGCGACACAGAGCTTGCAACTGATATTGCGCAGGATGCGTTTATGAAGATATGGGAAAAGAGTTTGCCATTTGACTTAAAGCAAAACAAGGGGCTTCTGTACAAAATAGCAGGAGATTTGTTTGTTAGCCATTACAGAAGGCAGAAAGTTGCCCGCAGGTATGAAAATGAGATATCTCTTGATTTAGCATGTGAAGAAACAAGCAATCTGATCCAGTACAGGGAATTAAAAAGCATTTATGAAAAAGCACTTTCAAAACTGCCGGAAAAGCAACGAATAGTTTTTTTGATGAGCAGGCAGGAAGGATTGAAATACATAGAAATAGCAGAGAGGCTTGACTTAAGTGTAAAAGCAGTAGAGAAAAGAATGAACCTGGCCTTAACATATTTAAAGAAAGCAATAAAAGTATAAATGAGAAGCAAGGAACATATAGGAGATCAAGGATTTGAAAAGATCTTACCAG
>JAYEGO010000668.1:0-1621 GCA_034659155.1 Bacteroidota bacterium
AAATGAGTTAAATACTTTCCGTATTTGAGTAAATTAAATAATTGGGTCCCTGTCCACAAATTCACATGACTCTGCAACTGCAGAAGCTATATCAAAACCTGATTCAAAGACTTTTTGTTTTTGTATCTTATCTTCATATAAATGCCTGAAATTCTTCAAACTTGTAATTACAGGATTTGCCGCAGTATGACCAAGTCCACAACGGTTTATCTGCATCATATTGGCCCAGCTTTGACTGTCCTCAAAATCTTTCATTGTTCCTTTCCCTTCAAGTATCTGAATTAATTTTCTTTTTAATAATGTTGGAATGTTCCGGCAAGGGACGCATGAGCCACAAGATTCTTCAATAAAAAAATCGGTAAAGTTCATAACCACATCTTTCAGTAAATCCCGTGATTCATCCAGAATGATTATGGAGCCACCGGTGGCCAGATCTGAATAACAAACAATTCTATCAAATTGATCAGGATTGATCAGTGCTCCGGAAGGACCACCAATCTGTACAGCTTGAGTTTTATGGGCACCTGCCATTTCAAGAATGGTGTTTATAGTAAAACCCCATTCCAGTTCATAAATTCCCGGGAAAAGGCAATCACCAGAAATACTAAGGATTTTTGTGCCCGTTGAATCTTTTGTACCCAGACTTTTATACCATTCACCGCCATTTTGAATAATTCTTACGCTTGAACATAAGGTTTCTACATTATTAATAACAGTTGGAAACCCAAGGTATCCTTTTTCAACGGGAAATGGAGGCCTGTTTCTGGGTTCTCCACGCTTGCCTTCAGCCGATTCAATAAGTGCTGACTCTTCACCGCATATATAGGCTCCTGCACCCAGTTGAATTCTGATATCAAAATTGAAATCCTTAATTCCTACAGAATTCTTACCAAGGTTTTGGTCTTTTCTCATTTTATCCAGAACATCTTCCAGGTAATTTTTTAAATAACTGTATTCATATCTTAAATAAAGGATTCCTTCACTTGCTCCAATGGCATAAGCTGCAATCACCATTCCCTCAAATAACATTTCCGGTTTCTCGGTAAGAATTACCCTGTCTTTGAAAGTTCCGGGCTCACCTTCATCGGCATTGCAAAAAACATACTTCTTTGTCCCTGTGGCCCTTCTACAAAATTCCCATTTTATCCCGGTTGGAAAACCAGCTCCACCTCTACCTCTTAAGTGCGATCGTTTTACTTCATTGATTACTTCTTCAGGAGTCATTAAAGCCATCTGTTTCCGTAAGGTTTTGCCGGCCTGGAAATTTTGATTTAGAATAGGTCCGGTTCTTTTTATATGATTTCTGACAACTGTATTTACCAGTTTGGATGAGTTTTTACTATCCCCGAATGTATTTGCATACATTTCTTCCACTTCCATACCTTTCCGCATATCCCTGATAATCTCGCGGACACGGAATGAGGTAAGGTTGGTAAAAACTTTCCCATTGATCAGGGCAGCCGGTTCCTGATCGCTCATGCCAATGCATGAAGCATCAAAAATACCAATCAGACCATCTTCAGTAACTTCACCAAAATTGCATCCAAGCTCCGTTTCAAAGGCCTCCGCAACTTTTTTCCTTCCCTTCATCATGGCAACCAGACTGTTATTCAGATAAATT
>JAYEGO010000669.1:0-7083 GCA_034659155.1 Bacteroidota bacterium
CAGGACCCGTATTCAAGGAAATTGCAGATAAAGTTTATGCCAGCAAGATGGAGTTGCAGATTGAAGAGGAATTTGCAGAAAGACCTGTTTTTGCAGCTCCCTACTCAAAAAATGGTAAGCTTTCTGACCTGGATCAGATTTTTGAGCAATTGGATTATAAAACAAGCATTAAGGGAGCTGGAGGAGAGTGGGTAATTACTGCCTCTACTGATTCGGCCATTGTTGTAAAAAATCTGATTATACGCGATAATATGGTCCCCAATGTGGTGGAAATGGGCTTAAAAGATGCAGTTTATTTGCTTGAAAGTGCAGGATTAAAAGTTATAGTGAAAGGCTGGGGGAAAGTGCGTTCTCAGTCAATTGTACCTGGGAGCATTCTTGTTTCCGGACAGAATATAAGGCTGGAGATGAGTTTTGTATAGAGAATTTTGAATATAATGAACTTATTAGGAGATATATTGGAAGGAATTAAAACCAGGAAGGTTCTTGGTTCCCTTGATATTGAAATAAACCACCTCCAGATTGATTCGCGAAAAGTCTCAAAAGGAGATTTGTTTGTTGCTATAAAAGGAACACAATTGGATGGACATAATTATATTTCCAGTGCTATTGAAGCTGGTGCCAGAGCAATAGTTTGCGAACATATACCAGATTCTACTCAAAAAAATCTAAGCTATATAGAAGTGGAGTCTGCCTCAAAAAGCCTGGGCCTTATTGCTTCTGCATATTATGATCACCCAACGAGAAATCTTGTGATAACCGGAGTGACCGGAACCAATGGAAAAACATCGATTGCTACTTTCTTATATGAAATATTTGAAGCGCTGGGAATTCCTTCCGGTTTAATTTCTACTGTAAGTACAATTATTCATAGTGAATCATTTGATGCGACTCACACAACACCAGATGCCATAAGTATACATGATATGCTAAGAAGGATGGTAGAAGCAGGGTGCTCTCATGTTTTCATGGAGGTAAGTTCCCATGCTCTGGTCCAGGACAGGATAGCAGGATTATTATTCAAGGGTGGAATTTATACCAATTTGACACATGACCATCTTGATTATCATGGAACATTTGACAATTATATTGAAGCTAAGAAGAAATTTTTTGATGCTCTTCCTGCTGAAGCATTTGCTCTGATAAATACCGATGACCGAAATGCAAGAGTAATGGTTCAGAACTCCAGGGCTAAGATAAGTACTTATGGCTTGAAAAAAATGAATGAATTCAATGCCAGGATCATAGAGCGAAATCTTGATGCAACATATTTGAAAATTGATGAAACTGATGTATGGGTTCCCTTTATTGGGGATTTCAACGTGTATAATCTTCTGGCAGCTTATAGTGCATCAATTTTATTGGGATTGAATAAAGGAGAGGTTTTGAGAATAATTAGCCAGCTTAAACCAGTTCCTGGAAGATTCGAAACCATAAAATCTATGGATGGGAAACTTGCTGTTGTTGACTATGCACATACACCGGATGCATTGATGAATGTGTTGGCAGCAATTAATAAAATCAGAAAAAAGAATTCTAGAACTATTACAGTTGTAGGAGCTGGTGGCGACAGGGATAAACTAAAGAGACCCAAAATGGCTAAAATTGGAATTGAAAACAGTCACCAGCTTATTTTAACTTCTGACAATCCAAGAGGAGAAGATCCTGTAAAAATTATTCAAGATATGATTCAGGGCATTCCTGATGAGGATATAGAAAAAGCCCTTTCTATTGTTGACAGAAGAGAAGCTATTAAGGCTGCATGTATGATAGCTCACCCAGGTGATATTATTTTAATTGCAGGAAAGGGTCATGAAACTTATCAGGAGGTATCAGGGAAAAAATATCATTTTGATGATAGGGAAGAGGTGAGAAAATATTTCAAAGAACCAGGAATATCTAATTAAATAAAATGTTTTATTACTTGTTTAAATATCTTGAAGCCTTTGATTTCCCTGGAGCAGGGATGTTCCAGTATATATCATTCAGAGCTGCACTCACGATAATTACTTCTCTCATAATTTCCATGCTTTTTGGAAAGAGAATTATTCAGTTCCTTCAAAAAAAGCAGGTGGGTGAAGTTGTCAGGGAATTGGGACTTGAAGGGCAATACAGAAAAGAAGGTACACCCTCTATGGGTGGGCTGATCATTCTTGCTTCCATTTTAATTCCTGTCTTACTTTTTGGAGATCTTAAAAACGTTTATGTTCTGTTAATGTTGATCACTACCGCATGGTTGGGCCTGATTGGGTTTATTGATGATTATATTAAAATTTTCAAGAAAAATAAAGAGGGATTAGCAGGTCGATTTAAAATATTAGGACAGATTATTCTGGGCCTGGTTGTGGGATTGACATTATACCTGAACGATGATGTTGTTATTCGGGAGCAGCTTCCGGCTTCATCCAACACCCATGTTATTGCCGAAGGAGATGCATTACAATCCTCTGATGTAAAGTCGACAAAAACCACCATTCCTTTTGTTAAAAATCATGAATTTGATTATGCATATATAGTTAGATTTTTAGGAGAAAAAAGTCAGAAATGGGGATGGGTGGTATTTGTTCTGGCAGTTATTTTTATTGTAACGGCAGTTTCGAATGGTGTGAACCTTACCGATGGTTTGGATGGCCTTGCTGCAGGCACAACTGCTATCAGTGGCACAACACTTGGTGTACTGGCCTACCTTTCTGGTAATGTTATTTATGCCGGCTATCTCAACATCATGTATATCCCATATACTGGGGAACTGGTAATTTTTGCCAGTGCTCTGATAGGGGCAACTATTGGTTTTCTCTGGTATAATTCATATCCGGCTCAGGTTTTTATGGGAGATACCGGAAGCCTGGCTCTTGGTGGAATCCTTGCAGTGTTTGCTATAGTGATTCGTAAAGAATTACTCATCCCAATATTGTGTGGAATATTTCTTTTTGAAAATCTCTCGGTCCTTTTACAGGTAAGCTATTTTAAATATACCAGGAAAAAATATGGTGTGGGGAAACGGATGTTTTTAATGGCTCCGCTACATCATCATTACCAGAAAAAAGGGTATGCAGAACCAAAAATTGTTCTGCGATTCTGGATCATAGGAATTATGCTGGCAATAATTACAATCGTTACACTAAAGATAAGGTAGTAATGAATAGAGTTGGGAAGAAAATAGTGGTTTTAGGAGCTGGTGAGAGTGGTACTGGTGCAGCATTTTTGGCCCATAAAAAGGGATTCGAGGTGTTTGTATCTGATCATGGTAAGATTGCAGATAAATATAAAGAGCTGTTTGATAAGAACAGTATTGAATGGGAAGAAGAAGTGCATACAGAAGAAAAAATACTTCTGGCTGATGAAGTGGTAAAAAGTCCGGGAATTCCGGAGAGTGCCGAAATTATAAAAAAGTTAAAAAACAGGAAGATTCCTGTAATTTCTGAAATTGAATTTGCAGGAAGATTTACAGATGCCAGAAAAATTTGTATTACGGGGAGCAATGGGAAAACCACAACAACAAATATGATCTGGCATATATTGAATAATGCAGGACTAAACGTAGCTAAGGCAGGGAATGTGGGACAGAGTTTTGCTATGAAAGTTGCTCAGGGAGACGTCGACTATTATGTTCTAGAGCTTAGTAGCTTTCAGCTGGATGGAATGTATGAATTTAAAGCAGATATAGCTGTTTTGATGAATATTACTCCAGATCATCTTGATCGTTACGATTACCGGATGCAGAATTATATTGATTCAAAACTCAGGATTATCAGAAATCAGACAGAGAAGGACTTCTTGATTTATTGTGATGATGACCCTGTTATTAAGAAAGCACTTAATAAGTTGAATCCGAACCTGGTTAGACTGCCATTCTCTATTGAAAAAAAACAGGGGCAAACTGCATATTTAGTTAAGGATAAAATAAATTTTAAATATAAAAACAAGGAAATTACCATGGCAATAACAGATTTAGCACTCAAAGGTAAGCACAACACCTACAACTCAATGGCTGCAGGGATTACCGGTCAGGTGTTACGCATCAGAAAAGAAACAATCAGGAAGAGTTTAAGTGATTTTCAGGGTGTTGAACATAGGCTTGAACCTGTAATTAAAGTCCATGGAATCATGTTTATTAATGATTCTAAGGCTACAAATGTAAATTCAACCTGGTATGCTCTGGAAAGTATGAAGGAAGAGGTTGTTTTAATTTTAGGTGGAGTGGATAAGGGGAATGATTATTCTTCATTGTGGGAATTGGTTGAGGAAAAGGTTAAGGCCTTGATCTGTTTGGGAAAAGATAATTCAAAAATCATCAGTGCATTTGAGGAAATGCCCTTAAGGATTGAAGAAGCAAGATCGATGGAAGAAGCTGTTAAGAAGGCTTATTCTATTGGCAAAAACGGAGATGTGGTGTTGTTATCTCCAGCTTGTGCAAGTTTTGACCTGTTTGAGAATTATGAAGATAGAGGTAGGCAATTCAAACAGTTTGTTCGTAATTTATAAATAGGCTTTGCTGTTATAATATGTGAATTGAGGATGGAAGAGAATGTAAAAAAATTGTTTAGAGGAGATAGAATCATCTGGGGGGTGATTGTTGTGCTAACAATCTTCTCTCTTCTGGCGGTTTATAGTTCTACAGGAACTCTTGCCTATAAAAATATGGGAGGGAATACTACATATTACCTGATACGGCATGGAGTAATTCTGGGGATTGGAATATTTATCATTTTCATAACACATCTGGTTCCATATAAATACTATTCAAGGCTTTCGCAGTTGTTCCTTTTTGCATCAGTTCCCTTGCTACTGCTTACTTTGCTTATAGGCACAAATTTAAATGAAGCATCGAGGTGGCTTACCTTACCAGGCCTCGGCTTTACCATACAAACATCTGATTTTGCAAAACTTGCCCTCATAATGTACCTGGCTCGCCTGTTGTCTATGAAACAGGTGGAAATCAAAAATTTGAAAGAAGCATTCCGGCCTTTAATTGTTCCGGTAATATTGGTATGCATGCTCATTTTACCTGCAAATCTGTCAACAGCTTTAATATTATTTATCACAGCTGTAACATTATTATTTATAGGCAGAGTCCCTGTTAAATACCTGGCAGCTATTATTGGAATTGGCTTATTTGCACTTGTGCTTTTTGTAAGTGTGGCCCTGATGATAAATAAGGAGGGCCGTATTTCAACCTGGAAAAACAGAATTGAAAATTATGTAGATGGTACTTCTGATGAATACTTCCAGGTAGAACAGGCTAAAATTGCAGTTGCAACTGGCGGGTTTTTCGGAAAAAGCCCTGGAAAAAGCACACAAAGGAATTTTCTTCCACATCCTTATTCAGATTTTATTTTTGCAATTATTATTGAAGAATATGGCCTTTTCCTGGGAGCTATTCCCCTGGTTCTTGCCTATCTGATTTTATTGTACCGGGGAGGGGCACTTGTTCATAAAGCCAACAGAACATTTCCTGCATTTCTGGCTATTGGATTAACCTTATTGATTGTTTTCCAGGCTTTTGTAAATATGGCGGTTGCAGTAAATCTTTTCCCTGTAACCGGACAAACACTACCTTTTGTGAGCATGGGAGGCTCGTCATTGTTATTTACAAGTATTGCTTTTGGAATTATTTTAAGCGTAAGTCGCGGCATTGAAAAAGATTTATTGAATGAAGCAGAACCAGCAGAATAGAAGGTTTATCATCAGTGGTGGTGGTACAGGAGGACATATCTTCCCTGCTATTTCTATTGCCAGAGCCTTAATGAAGCTTGAACCAAAGTCAGAGATTCTGTTTGTTGGAGCTGAAGACAGAATGGAGATGGAAAAGGTTCCTGCTGCAGGCTTTCAAATAATTGGTCTCCCGGTTAGCGGATTTATTCGAAAACTAAGCCTGAGAAATATCAAGGTGCTGATAAATTTGGCAAAAAGTCTTAGGAAGGCAAAGAAAATAATCAAAGATTTTGATCCCTGTGTGGCCATTGGTACAGGGGGGTATGCCAGCGGTCCAATACTTCAGGTTGCAGGTAAGAAGGGTATCCCGACTTTAATCCAGGAGCAAAATTCATATCCTGGTATTACCAATAAATTGTTGGCGAAAAAGGCCTCAAAAATATGTGTAGCCTATCAGGGAATGGATAAATATTTTCCTGAGGAGAAAATTATTTTTACAGGAAACCCGATTCGGGAAGATCTTGAGAAAAATAGCAACAAAACAAATGATTCACAGAAATACTTTAATCTTCAAACCGGGAAGAAAACATTATTGATACTCGGAGGTAGTTTGGGTGCCAGAACAATCAATTTAGCTGTTATGCAAAAGTTGGGAGATCTGAAGAATGAGGACATACAGATAATTTGGCAATCGGGGAAGAAATATTATGATTCGGCAATTAAGGAAGTTGAGATTATAGGTCCTGATAATATTCGTTTATTTGAGTTTATAGCCAGAATGGATCTGGCCTATACTGCTGCTGATCTTGTTATCTCAAGGGCCGGGGCAGGAACCATTTCTGAATTATGTTTGTGCGGGAAGCCTTCAATATTGATTCCTTCACCTAATGTTGCTGAAGATCATCAGACTTATAATGCTCGCAATCTTGTTGATAAGAACGCAGCTGAACTTATAAAAGATTCAGAAGCCGCCGGAAAACTTATACCAAGAGCATTGACCTTGATCAGGGATGATTTGGCTTTAAGCCTGCTGTCACAGAATATAGTAAAAATGGCGATTAAGGATTCATCTGGAAAAATTGCAGAGGAGGTTCTAAAACTAGTGAATGACCAATGAAATTTGAAAATATACATAGAATTTATTTCCTGGGTATTGGTGGCATAGGCATGAGTGCATTGGCAAGATATTTCCTTGCCGGGGGCTTTGATGTAGCCGGATATGATAAGACCTCAACTCATCTTACCGATCAGTTAATAAAGGAAGGTTGCCGGGTGCATTTCACAGAAGATCAGGACGAAATTCCTATTCCTTTTTCAAGTCTGGCTAAAAAAGATTCTACTTTGATAGTATATACCCCTGCAGTTTCAAAGGATCATGCCGAGTTAATGTTTTTTGAGGCCAATAAATATCATATACTGAAAAGGTCA
>JAYEGO010000670.1:0-1615 GCA_034659155.1 Bacteroidota bacterium
CTGAATAGTGTTGCCTCATTTTTTGTTTAATTTTCGGTCAAAATATTTAGGCAAGGACTATATTTAGATAAAAACCCTCTGAGCTTTGAACCCGGAACCGGAATTTTAACATTCTCCGGTCTTTTTGTTAAATTCGTCTCAAATCAATTATTATTAATGTTGAATAGTTGAATAGTTGAAAAGTTGAAAAGTTGAAAAGTTGAAGCCCTTTTTACTAATTTCGTTCCAAATCAATTTTATTATGCTTCTTATAAAAAACATAAAACAACTGGTGCAGGTGGAAGAGGAAGCTCGCAAGTGGGTTGCAGGAAAAGATATGGCTTTTCTCAATGTCCTTGAAAATGCATTTTTATTCATTCAGAATGGGAAAATAGCTGATTTTGGCACTATGAAGCAGCTCAAACAGGAATACATGTCAGGGGAAGTAATTGATGCTGCCGGAAAACTGGTACTACCTTCTTATTGTGATTCTCATACCCACCTTGTTTATGCAGGAAGTCGCGAGCTGGAATATGTTGATAAAATAAAGGGGCTAAGCTATCAGGAGATCGCAAAGAGAGGAGGAGGGATACTGAATTCTTCAAAACTGCTACACGATACCAGTGAAGAAGAGCTTTACAGGCAGTCACTGTCACGAATTGAAGAGATCATCAGACAGGGAACCGGGGCTGTGGAAATAAAAAGCGGCTATGGACTGAATACCCGGAATGAATTGAAAATGCTCAAGGTCATTCGACGCTTGAAGGAAGAAACTCCTCTTACTATAAAATCCACATTTCTTGGAGCTCATGCTGTTCCGGCTGAGTACAAAAACAATCAGTCCGGCTACGTAGACCTGGTCATTCAGGAAATGCTGCCTGCTGTGGCGGAAGAAGGACTGGCAGATTTTGTTGATGTTTTCTGCGATCGTGGTTTTTTTACCCTGAAGGAAACAGACAGGATACTTTCTGCAGCCTCAAAATATGGCTTAAGACCGAAAATACATGCCAATGAACTTGATTTTTCAGGAGGTATTCAGGTGGGTGTAAAGCACAATGCCCTGTCGGTAGACCACCTGGAATATACCGGAGATGAAGAGATAAAATGCCTGCTAGGTTCACATACTATGCCCACCCTTTTGCCCGGAGCGTCTTTCTTCCTGGGTATGATCAATCCCCCCGCACGAAAGATGATGGATGCGGGATTGCCCCTGGCACTGGCCTCGGATTTTAATCCAGGATCCTCACCATCGGGAAATATGAAAATGATAATGTCATTTGGCTGTGTGGATCTTAGAATGACACCGGAAGAAGTAATCAATGCCGTTACCCTGAACGGTGCTTATGCAATGGGATTAGAAAAGGAACTTGGAAGTATTTGCCGTGGAAAAACTGCCAATTTTTTTATCACAAAGGAAGTCCCGAACTACCAGTTTCTGCCTTATGCTTATGGGAGTGAGCTTATTGATACGGTGATTTTGAATGGGGAGCTTGAACAAGGTTTAGGTGGTTGAGACAGAGGTTTAGAAGATGGTCATACAATGGTCATTGTAAGGGGCTATTTAAGCTATTCAAGTTTGTCCCTATGGGACTAACAAAAAATGGTATTCGGGATCAGTAGCAGAGTGACAATTCCT
>JAYEGO010000671.1:0-1613 GCA_034659155.1 Bacteroidota bacterium
GAACCTGTTTGAACGGGCTTTGCGTATAAATTCAAAGTGATGCCATCTGGAAATAATTTAGCTTTCGCCTGTTGTTGTGGATGATTCTGCATAACACTTGTGTGTATGTCGATTCATCTGAATCTTTTGTTATTATCCCGAATATCCGTTTAAAACTTGAATGAAAAGATTCCGAATGTGATCTTATGTGGTACTCCTGCAACCATTCCTGTACGGAATTAAGCAGGTTGAGCCACATTTTCCTCCATGCAGGAGAGCCTCTTGACTTTAACGTCAGGTTCTTCTTTGGAAAGATATATGGTGTAAGTCCGGAATCCTCAATCAGTTGAGCCAATTTCCTATCAACAAATCCTGCATCCAGAGTGAGCTTTACTTTCAGTTCTTTGGAACCAGAAGATTCAATTATTTTTTTGAGTTCAAGCACCAACAAATGCATTATTCTACACTCCTGCTTACCCGAGATATCAAATGCCAGTACAATTTCCCGTGAATCGACAACAGATGTCATGTACAAATTCTTCTTCTTTGTTGTCTCATAGTTTTCCTTTCTGCTTTTTTCCAGACCCGTTCCATCACCACAATTATTGCCATCTGAACTTCTGTTATTTAGGAAAACAGATTCGAGAATACGTATTACGTCGTGCCTTTTGTAAGCTTTGCCAAGAACTCTGTCATCTATTCTTTGATGTATCCCCATTTGATGTCCAATTATCATCAACCATCCTTCTGATTTCCTTTCAGGAATACCAAACAGTTCTACAAAGAGTATTGATTTTGCTAAAATTCCAGCATCTGTTGCTGGTCGACCAACAGGCTTGTGTCTATTTGATGTGGGTGTGTGGATTTTATCCACATTAATTCTGATGAAATATAGCGTATCAATAATGTCATTGATTTGATTAAGAGTGTACGCATTCCAATCGATTTTTCGTTTTTCTTTCGGTTTGTAGAAACCCTTTTCCCGTAACTTCAGAGCCAAATTGTTGAACTCTTCTCTTGTATGCTTAACCATAATATCACTGTTACTGAATAAGTAGTTCAGTAATATTTATATATGTATGGGCACAATAGGTATTATGGCAAACAAAACAATGATTTTGTATGATTTTGAAATGAGAACACCACAGGAAAGGACAAATATCATCCGTAAGTTATTTGGATTTACAGATAAATCAAATCGCGGCAGTTATACATACAAACGCAAAGGACTTCTATCAGATACATTTCACGAACAAGGACATAAAAGGACATTGATTATAAAAGCAGAAGATGAGGAAAAAGTCATTAAAATTCTCAAACGTTTCAATATAAATGCCATCAGAGTAAGATTAGAAAATAAGGATGAGGAGGAGTCCATTTAATTTATACGCAAAGCCCTCTGCAACAATTCTCTTATTCAAAGAACAGGAATCCAACAGCGACAAATTTTTCATTGGGCTTTGTGCAATTGCAGTAGTAGCCCTCGCCTCCAGCGTAAAATATTCCAGGTCTCAAACACCCTTCGACTTCAGCATTAGCTCGATAGTTATTGGCATTTTAATAGGTATCCTGGTTTCAATGGCTCTGGTTGTCTACCTCATAAAAGATTAGCCATATATTACCTTTCTCTGGAG
>JAYEGO010000672.1:0-1607 GCA_034659155.1 Bacteroidota bacterium
ATTTTGTTGTATAAATAAAATAAAGATCATCATCTAATAGAGACATTGAAGTAGTAAAAATGGGGAAATCACTGATAGTACCTGAGCAAGCTTCAAACTCATCAATTATCCAAGTAGGCTTTAATTTGGGATAGATGCTGATAAGATATTTATAATGATACAAATTAGCTAATCCTTCATCCAGCCATGTGTATAACCTTTCATTTGTCCCGGTGTAAAAAGGAAAATAATTGTGAGCAATTTCATGACTTGTTATATATGGTTTTAACAAACCTATATGATTAAAGTTATTTGCTATCATTGGGTATTCCATGCCCCCGTTAAAGTCAAAATAATTCCAACCATTGAATGTGGTCATTTTGTTGTAGGGAAAAATAATTCCCGGCTCTTTTTCAGAGAAGAAGTGTATCGCTTTTCTTGAATGAATAATTACATCTTTAAAATCCTCTGATTTAGCTGGATACGCAGTAGAAATTATTACTCTTCTATTTGAAATACTATCTAATAACAAACTAGTTGCATCCCACAAGTAATAATTACTCAACCCAAAGGCAAAATCTGGAACTTGATCTGCTTTAAAATTCCAGATATTCCCTGTTACTAATTTCTTGCTTAAATCTTCATTAGCTATTATGTGAGTGATTGAATCACTTTCTTCAGATAGCTCATTCTTTTCAGAAATATACTTTGAATATATTTTTTCTGAATTATTTAATTCTCCAGTAGCCCAAACTAAGTAACCAAGTGGAGCATCAATTGTAACATCATAATCATTAAAATCATTATAGAATTCCGGTATACCAAAATAATTGTATTTATCCCATCCATACATATCGTCGTAAACAGAAATCTGGGGATACCAATAACCAATAAAGAATGCTGAATCACCGATTGCCCCTTCTCTTAACCCCCTAGAGGGGAGAGAGTATTCCCAATCAATCTCTATACTGGATATGTTTTTAGGATATATCTTACTTTTTAATGTTACTATAAGATTAGTGCCACTGCGGAACACCTCCTTAATCGAGTCAAGACAATATCTTTGATTGTTAATTAATAATTTGGAGATCAATGTACCATGATACAAGTCCTCTGATGATACCTTTAAATTTCTCCTGGCATTGTTTTTATATATATCCTGATATAATCTAATTACAATTTCATCTAAAGTGTCAGGACTATTATTAAAATATAAAATAACTTCCTCACCGATAACGCTTTTATTTTCAGGGTCAACCTTTACCCTGATATTATACTTAGCTTTGTTTTGCCAGTAATTATTTCCTGGTTGCCCATCTAATGATCTCGTTCCTTTTTCAATTGCACTTTGAAATTCAACAGGTATGAAAAGTTCATTTTGTCCATACGAAATAAATGTGAATACAGTCACAAGGCAAAGAGTAATTAATTTTTTCATAAGGACCTATATTAACCTACTAAAATACAAAATCTTGAAGCTAATTTCAAGTCAGAATAATTAATCCTTCTTATCCATACTGAGATTGCGGTTTATATTTCTAAAAATTTTACTGTCAAACATTTCGCAGTGATTTTTACAGTCATTTTTAGAATGTGATTTTCTTTTACACTGATTTTTAATAATATAG
>JAYEGO010000673.1:0-1602 GCA_034659155.1 Bacteroidota bacterium
AGTTTAATGAAACAACTTTTGCAATATTAAAACATAATAATGCATGCGGTATTGCCAGCAGGCCGTCTCTTATCGAATCATGGAAGGATGCTCTTGCCGGAGATCCTGTTTCTGCCTTTGGCGGTGTGTTGGTTACCAATACAGAGGTAGATTGCAAGACTGCAGAAGAGATCAATAAATTATTTTTTGAGATTATCCTTGCTCCAGGGTATGAGGAAGGTGCGCTTACTATACTTAAATCCAAAAAAAACAGGATAATCTTACAAAAGAAAACTGCTGAATTACCGTTAAAGGTATTCAGGTCACTTTTAAATGGGGTGATAGTACAAGATAAAGACAATAAAACGGAAGGAATAGAAGATCTGCAGGCTGTGACCAATAACATTCCTGGTGAAAACGAAAAAGCAGATCTTATCTTTGCCAATAAAGTTGTAAAGCATACAAAATCAAACGCTATTGTCCTGGCAAAAAATAAACAACTGGTAGCCAGTGGGGTAGGACAAACATCAAGGGTTGATGCATTAAAGCAGTCAATTGCCAAAGCCGGTGAATTTGGATTTGATCTGAATGGGGCTGTAATGGCATCTGATGCTTTTTTTCCATTTGCTGATTCTGTTGAAATCGCAGATAAGGCTGGAATAACTGCAGTTATTCAGCCTGGAGGATCCGTAAGGGACCAGGATTCTATCGATTATTGCAATGAACACAATATGGCAATGGTTTTTACAGGGGTCCGTCATTTTAAACACTAATAACAAAGAATATGGGACTATTCTCATTTTTTACCAAAGAAATAGCTGTTGACCTTGGGACGGCTAATACGATTATTATCTATAATGATAAAGTTGTTGTTGATGAACCTTCTATTGTAGCTATTGAAAGGAATACGGGAAAAATCATCGCTGTTGGGAAAAGAGCCATGATGATGCATGGCAAAACACATGAAAACATAAAGACGATAAGACCGCTTCGCGATGGGGTTATAGCCGATTTTCAATCAGCTGAATATATGATTAGGGAGATGATCAAGATGATTTTCCCTCGCAAAACTATGTTTCCCCCGGCACTCAAGATGGTGATCTGTATACCTTCAGGAATCACCGAAGTAGAAGAACGTGCTGTAAAAGATTCTGCTGAGCAAGCCGGAGCTAAAGAAGTTAAACTTATCCATGAGCCCATGGCGGCAGCTATTGGTATCGGGATCGATGTGTTGGAGCCCACCGGTAACATGGTAATTGATGTTGGGGGTGGCACAAGCGAAATTGCAGTTATTGCCCTTGGAGGAATTGTAAATAATAAGTCGATAAGAATCGCAGGTGATGATTTTACATACGATATTATGGAGTATATGCGTAAGCAACATAATATCAATATCGGTGAGCGGACCGCAGAAAGGATAAAAATTGAGGTGGGGGCCGCTATTATTGACCTTGAAAACCCACCTGAAGATCATGCTGTACACGGTAGGGATATGCTTACCGGAATCCCGAAAGAGATTACAGTAAATTATGCGGAAATTGCCAATTGCCTCGATAAATCCATCTCGAAAATAGAGGCAGCGGTTTTGAATGCGCTTGAAATGACCCCTCCGGAATTATCGGC
>JAYEGO010000674.1:0-1594 GCA_034659155.1 Bacteroidota bacterium
GACATAATATTTTGATAATAAATGGTTTGGGTTAATTTATTTTTTTGCGGTAGATGGCTATTATATTCCTGCTAATTTTTCTGTAGAATTTAATCAAGAACAATCAATATCTGGTCTCCGTCAATCGTCTCCTCTTCAGAAACAAGAATTTCTTTAATAACTCCATCTTTCTTTGCTTTATATTCGCTTTCCATTTTCATGGCAGATACAATAATAAGTGTTTGACCTGCCTTCACTTTCTCTCCAACCTTAACAGGAATTTTAACAACCTTGCCAGGCATAGGTGAAGATATTATATTTTCATCAGAATCTACATCTGACTGCGACCTGTTTTTTTGGTACCTGGCTTCGGCATCCACAACCTCGGTTTTAAAGATATGGCAACTATTGAATATCTCAAATACTTTGGGTTTTGCGGTTTTTGAAATTTCCAGTTCAATGGCTTTACCTTCAAAAATAAATGAATAGGTACCCTCACCAATCCTCGCATAATCAAGATCATATACTTTTCCGTCCACTTCAGCTTTCAGATAAGTACCATCAAAGTCAAGGATATTGACTTCAGCAATTCGATCATTTAAATGAATTTCCATTGTGAGAATTTTAGGGCTTAAATAAGTTTATAGTCGGGAAGCGGCACTTTTTTTTCTGCCAAACTCTTTCCATGAGCTTTTATTTGATGAAGCAGATCCATTTTGGTCAGTTTTTCCATTGACCATTTTGCGGTCATGATTATACTCAAGCAGGGCACTGACCATCACGATATCTTCCAGTTCTTTTCTTCCTTTTGAAGAAATTCTTTTACTTTCTTTTCCCTCGAAGCACGACATGAACAGAAAACCTTCATTGTTAGCTATAAAATGTGTGTTGTATTTTCCCTTTACAAAGTCTGGAGTTTCCATGATCCGGTGTAGAAACTGTATTGAAGTTCGAATTCCCAGTATCACATATTCTTCCAGTGCTCTTTTCATCCTTCCCATAGCTTCCTGGCGGTCTTTTCCCCAGGTAACCAGCTTGGAGATCATTGGGTCATAAAAAAGTGGAATCTCAAAACCTGAATATACATATCCGTCATTTCTGACTCCTGCACCCTGGGGTTCTGTAACTTTATGTACAAGTCCCGGACTCGGCATGAAATTGTTTTCCGGGTCTTCTGCATAAATACGACATTCTATGGCATGTCCGTTTTGCTTAATATCTTCCTGTTTATAGCTGAGTTTTTTCCCGGAGGCAATAAGAATTTGCTCTTTTACCAGATCTACACCGGTAACCATTTCGGTTATGGGGTGCTCAACCTGGAGCCTGGTATTCATTTCCAGGAAATAATAATTCAGGTCATCGTCCATTAGAAATTCAATGGTTCCGGCACCTTCATAATTTACAGCCTGTGCAGCAGCAACAGCATATTTACCCATTTCCTCTCTTACCTTAGCTGTCATAAGGGGAGAAGGGGTTTCCTCTACAACCTTCTGATGTCTTCTCTGAACAGAACATTCTCTTTCACAAAGATGAATGGCATTCCCGTGTTTATCAGCCAGAATTTGAAATTCAATATGATGTGGAGATTCAATATACTTCTCCATATAGACTGAAT
>JAYEGO010000675.1:0-1593 GCA_034659155.1 Bacteroidota bacterium
TATTATTGTAAAATTAACATTTACTTCTAAATTCTACCCATTACTTTAATGGCATAATGTAACCAGGAATATATGAAAAAAAATACAGCCCATGCTTATTTTTTCATTCCACTTTTTCAATGTTTTTCAACTTCCATATTTTGTCAAAGGATGGTTGAAGTGTACTTATAAACGGAAAATCACTATTTTATCTCAACAGTAACTGCACCTTCAGGAAGTTTTTTAGAACTTGCTACAGCATATCTTTCAAGACCTAAGAAGTTGTAGGCAAATTCAGGTTTCCCATCTTTCAAGTAAACCGACCAACCTCATAATCGGTCATTTCCATAAATCCTGCAAAAACCTCGGCCTGACGAGCGAACAGTTTTACCGGGATACGCAGTAGCAGTTTCCATTATCGAACCAGTATTTGTGGTATGATGGTTTCTACCTGTTTTAAGGGCCTTCCTGGTGGGCGAACAAAGTGCCGTAGTATGAAAATTATTATAACGCAGTCCATTATTGGCAAGCTTATCCATTGTGGAAGTCTTAATTGGTCCACCTAAGTTGTAGTAGCTCCAATCCCCAAATCGTCAATCAAAACGATAACTACATTAGGAGCATCTTTGGGTGTTTATATTTGATTTTTTTCCCTTGATGGCAATATGATTGAGGGTTTTTATATAACTCGATCCAGGGCTTGACATTCTTCCATAATTGTTGTAACTTATTGCAAGAAACCAATTTTAACATATAGGAGGAATATTATGCCAACTTACATTTTATTAACAAAGCTATCTCCTGATCTTGCGAGCCAGATGAAGGACAGGAAGGAAATAGGAAGAACCTGGCTGGAGCACGTAAAAGAAAAATGCCCTGATGTAAAATTTCTTTCACATTATGCCCTGCTCGGACAGTATGATTTTTTGGATATTTATGAAGCCCCGGACGAAAAATCGGCAGCTATGGTATCGCTAATCAGCCAGGCAAAAGGAGCATTTTCGGCTCAAAGCCTGCAGGCAATTCCGTATAAAGAATTTTTGAAACTTACAGAAAATATTTAAGTTGAAATTATTCATGAAATTTCCTTGTTGCAAAATAGCCTGAAAGGCTTTTATAATTAAGCATGGGGCATCGCCCTATGGGATGAAGTATTAAAGTTTTTGCAGGAATATAATATTGATTACGATGAACGATATTTATGGGATTGATTATACTGCCCTTTCAGGGCGAAAATGGAATTATTGTATTCTTTCATAGGGCGATGCCCTATGTTAAGATATTCCTGGCTTTCAGCCAGGCCACCTACTAAAACCAGAATCGGTATTGAATTCCAAGCCAGTTATGAGAATGACCGGATTTGAATTCCGGACTGAGCATGTTTTGTTCTATCATTAATTCATGACCCCTATAAATCAGGCTGAGCCCAATTGTTTGGCTTAGAACCCAGGGCATGATTTGATCTTTTGAAAGGGAATATTCAGTGTGCTTGTTGAATATCATTCCTCCCTGCAAACTTGCATCATAAAAAACATATTTAGCTGCAATATCATAGCTCAGTGCAAAATGCCATTCCCCTTTTTGCAAGAAACTTGCAGGAACCAGACTTTCGAA
>JAYEGO010000676.1:0-6972 GCA_034659155.1 Bacteroidota bacterium
GTCCCATCAAACCTGCTGGCAAAACGGTATTTAATAATATTGGGAGGCCCATTTCTGCGTCAAATACAGATCCTGCTTCATAGCCAAGTACTGAAAACATGCCATTTTCAAAGGCAATGCGTGAAAACAATCCTAATGTAACTCCCATAAAAGACATAAGGGGCCATTCGAACAAACCGGCTATAAACCAGGCTTTTTTTGCTTGTTTTTCACTTTTTGAGGCATAAATTCTTTGGTAAAGTGTCATTCCCACAAACCAGATTGGAATAATAGTAACACCCCAGTTTACCAGCTGCTGCCATGTAACATTGCTCATTGAAAGGAATTCAGGGCCAAGTGTTTCTCTAATTGCTTCTATTCCACCAATGGCATAATATGAAACAGGTATTCCAATGAACACCAAGCCAGACATTAGTATTATCCACTGTATTGTATCTGTATAAATTACTGCTTTTAATCCACCCATTCCTGTATAAACCACAGCAATTACTCCCATAATAATTAATGCAGTTATTAAATCAATTTCAATGAAAGTTGCTGATGCTAATTTTGCACCTGCCAACAATTGAGAACTGGTAAATCCAATATATCCGATTGCCGATATTATGCCTGCGATTAAAGCTACTTTGCTATTATAAAAATGTTCGAAAATTTGGGGGAAAGTAAAAAACTTGTGTTTTGCAGACAACTTGCTGACAACAGGAATTAAAACAACTGCGCTAAGCCAGGCTCCTATCAATCCTGTAAAAAGCATCCATGAGCCTGCAATACCAATAATGTACCCCAGGCCTCCTAACCCGATTGAAAATCCCCCTCCAACATCAGTTGCAACCACTGAAAGCCCTATATGCCAACTGCTCAGTGTCCGTCCGCCAACATAATAATCCTCAATGTCTTTATTTTGTCTGTAGAAATATACTCCTACGCCAAGCATTGTTGCAAAATAAACTGCAAAAATAATTATATCTATAATACTCATTTGCTATAATATTTTAAAGCATGCATCTTTTGAAAATCAAATGTAATAGCGCTTTCTATTTCTATATCTTTTTATCTTCTCTTGCTAACTCAACAACTTTCCAGCCTCATATTGTAGGGTCGAGCAAACGTGCAAATATTATAAACAAATTACCGAGAAATACAAGTTTTCACTCAACATTATTAAGGTTTTACTTACTCAGACTTCCATCAGGAAATCTTTAATTTTCCATTGGTCCTTACAGGTTTCTTGTTACTCAGAAGGATTTTTTTACTTTTACAAAAATATCAAAATGCTATGAGTGATTACGGAGTAAAAACTGCAAAAATATACGACCCGCTTCTTCATATCTTTATTCACAGCCTGAGAAAAAGGATTCTGAAGATAATACAGGAAAATGCATATGAAAACATTCTTGATGTTTGCTGTGGTACAGGCAATCAACTGAAGATGTTGCAAAAACATGGTATCCCAGCCACAGGAATAGATCTTTCAAAAGAGATGCTTGATGTGGCTAATTCCAGCGATGCACATTGTTTGGAGCAAAATGCTGAAAGTATTGAATTCGACGAAAATACGTTCGATTTGGTAATGACTACATTCGCTCTGCATGAAAAATCAAATGAGTCAGCGAGAATGATCCTTGACGAAATGAGCAGGGTAAGCAAAAAAGGCGGGCATTTAATGATTGTAGATTATGCCATTCCAAAAAGCAGATTAAATATTTCAAGGAAAGTGGTCGATTTTATAGAATATCTCGCCGGAGACGAACATTACGGCTTTTACAAGGAATATACCCAATCCGGTGGACTCAACTACCTGTTGAAAGGACTTCCCCTGAAAGAAATAAAAACCATAAAAGCACTTTCTGGCAATGTAGAGATAAAACTCATGGAGCTGATTTAGTCTAAAAAAAAGATGTAATCCCACTTAATGTATACTTTGTGATCCTTTGTAGTTCGTTCTTTAAGATTTTACCACATAGATACACGAAGGAACACAAAGGCTTTAGAAGACAGCCCCAAAAGCCAAATAAAATTTCCTGCAAAAAATTTCCGCGTAGCGGATAAACAATTTTTCTCCTGACACCTGTGTTTTTTTTTGTAAATTTATTGGAATAAATCCCAAATAAATTTATGACCATGGAACAAATTGGTAATTTCCTGCATATAAACCCTGAAAGTTTTGATAAACTAACAATTTCACTAGTTATTGCATTTGGCCTTACCATCTTGAGAATACTAATCATGATGGTAATTAAAAGAAAAGTCAAGGACCCTAAACAGTTATATTATTCACGCCGAACTACATTATATCTCTATACCTTTTTATTAATAATTCTAATTGGTCCTATATGGATTAAAGGCATTGGATCTTTGTCGACCTTTCTTGGCCTGGCCGGTGCAGGATTAGCAATTGCTATGCATGATACCATTGCCAACATTACCGGCTGGTTATTTATTCTCTGGAGGCGACCCTTCAAAGTGGGTGATCGGGTACAAATTGAAAAAACCACAGGCGATGTAATTGATATCAGGCTCTTCCAGTTCAGTCTTATAGAAGTTGGCAACTGGGTAGATGCAGACCAGAGTTCAGGACGAATTATCCATGTTCCAAATTTAAAAGTTCTCCGGGAACCCCTGGCAAATTACCATATTGGATTTGAATATATATGGCATGAAATACCAGTATTAATTACATTTGAGAGTGACTGGGAAAAGGCAAAAAAGATCATCCTTGATCATGTAGTTGAATGCACTACTCACCTCACACATGATGCTGAAAAACAAATTAAGAAAGCCGCAGAAAAATATATGGTATTTTATGGGAAACTCACTCCAATAGTATACACTACCGTACGTGAAAGCGGTGTACTTCTTACGGTTCGCTATATCGTGGATCCCCGGAAAAGAAGAGTTACCGAACAAACAATCTGGGAAGATATACTTCTGGCTTTTAATAAAGAAAAAAATATTAACCTGGCATATCCAACTACAAGGTTTTATACAGAAGATAATTCATAATATAACAGCGAATATAAAGGACTGGCAAATTATGCCAGAAAAACGACTGGTTCAATTGTCAGTTTTGAGAATTATGACAGCTGTATAGTTTTTATATTTGATAATTAGGGATGTTCATAAGCAGCTTAATTGCCTATGTTTTTCGAGCATCCTCGAAATGGGCACCAAATTGTAAATTTAGGCCATTTCGGGACTCTTCAACTTACTATAGCTCTTTGATCTCAATATTCCTGTACCACACGTCATCGCCATGATCCTGTAGGCCTATATATCCTTTTGAAGCAACTTCTGCCCAATCAGGATTAAGCGCCGGAAACTTACTTCCTGCTACAAGTTCATTCCATTCAGGAGTCCAAAGATGATATTCCAATACCGTTTCTCCATTCATTTTATGAACTACCGTACCCTTGAAAACCATAATTTCTACTTCATTCCACTCACCTGCGGGCCTTGCATTCTGGGGAACTGCCGGTATAAGGTCATATAGAGATCCGGCTTGACGGTTTCCATCTTTTCCCAACTGAGCATCAGGGTGTTTTTCATTGTCCAGAACCTGCATCTCAGGAGCAGTTTTCCAGATATAATCAAGCTCTTCTTCGCCAAGGTAAAAAATTCCTGAATTTCCACCTTCAGATATTTTCCATTCAAGTTTTAAACTGAAATTTTTAAATATCTTATCATAAATAATATCTCCTCCCTCTTTATTCCCTGCTTCACCGCGTCCAGATCCTATACAGTGGAGTGTTCCATCTATTACCTCCCATCCCGAAGGGAAATGATCTTTTTTATAGCCCCTCCAACCCTTGCTTGTTTCTCCATCAAACAAGGATATCCATTCTTCTTCCATAATGACTCCCACACCTGTTCCTGACAGAACACCCAATGCCTCAGCCACCTCTTCCCCTGTTTCTGACCCGGGAGTTTTAGTACCGGTATTACAAGCAGTAAATATTACCAGGATGGAAACGCTCATCCATAAAACAAATTTAATTTTCATGCTTCTATAGTTTTTAGTTATTTATTAATTCTTAATCAGGCATTTCAGGAAGGCTCCAGCCGTCCCTGTATGTATGTTTAATATACTCTTCAGCTGCAGATTTGGCAATCAATGTTTTGCGCTTTGTGTCGAAATGAGGGTGTCCGTCTATTACCTCAAACTTATCGGAGGTAACTACCCTGATTTCATCTGTATCGCTGATGTTTGTAAACTTCATATTCTTACCATCCCACATCAGCTCTCTCTTAAGATCCTGCAAACGCACAGCTACTACACCCATGACTACCATTTCATTAAGAGGTCCGGAATAATCAAAATTAGAAGACGGCTGAATTCTGTTCTCCGGATTTTCCTTACAGGCCCTGATCCAATCCTGCTCATGTGCACCTCTGCTCCATATCTTTCCGGTTTCTTCCTCTGGTCTTCTCAACTTCTTATTGGGTTCTTTAAAAGTATCCATTTTACTATAAGGCAATAAAATGGGATTTAAGCCATAACAACCACACATCAATTTGCCTTTACTTCCCTCAAAAATACAACCACCATTTCCATCTCGGCCAAGAGTATCTCCATCGGGCAGCTCTTCAGGTCTTGGGGGTAATAATCCACCATCATACCAGGAAACTTTCACCTCCGGCATTTTTTCCCGGGCAGGAAAAGTATAATGCACTACTTCAGCATGTGGAGCACATTCGGTATTCACCTGTGTGGAAGAACCCTGCACTTTATCAGGATACTGAAGCTGAAGGGCTTTAAAAACAGGATCCATTATATGACAGGCCATATCACCAAGTGCACCTGTTCCATAGTCCCACCAGCCACGCCAGTTCCATGGATGATAAATAGGATTATAAGGACGCTCCGGGGCTGGTCCGAGGAAAAGATCCCATTTCAAAGTTTCAGGAACCGGATATACATCTTTTGGGCGTTCAAGGCCCTGGGGCCAAATCGGACGATTTGTCCATGCATATGCTTGATGTACATCTCCAATGGCTCCAGCCTGTATCCATTCTGTTACCTGGCGTATGCCTTCTCCTGAATTCCCCTGATTCCCCATCTGGGTGGCCACCTTATATTTATGAGCCAACTTAGTAAGCAATCTTGATTCATAAACCGAGTGGGTAAGAGGTTTCTGCAGATATACATGCTTACCCATTGTTATGGCATTCGAAGCAATAATGGCATGAGTATGATCAGTAGTGGCTATTACTACAGCATCTATAGAATCTTTCATCTCATCAAACATCTTTCTCCAGTCATAATATTTCTTAGCACCGGGGTAGTCTTCAAAAGTATTTCCCGCATATTTCCAGTCAACGTCGCAAAGGGCAACAATATTTTCCGTAGCAGAATTTTTCAAATTTGATCTTCCCACTCCCCCGATTCCAATTCCGGCAATATTTAGCTTATCGCTGGGAGCCTTATGCCCTAATCCCCCTATCACATAAGACGGAAGAATAGTAAAACCGGCAGCAGCCGTGGCCGTTCTTCCCATAAAGTTCCTCCGAGAGATGCTTTTTTTTGAAGTGTTTTTGCTCATTTCTATATGTATTTGTTTTTATGAATCCGTCAGGCTAAATTAAGAAATTGTTCGCTTAGATTAAAATCATGGAGAAACTTTCTTGCATTTAGACTAAGATGATTTTCCTATCTTTACTTGCCATTGAAAAAATAAATGATGCAAACAAACAGAAAACTTAGAATGGGTATGCTTGGTGGATCTACTGATGCGTTTATTGGCGCTATCCACAGGAATGCAGCCCTGATGGATGGAGAGATAGAATTAGTATGTGGTGCCTTCAGCAGTTCTCATGAAAAATCAATAGCAACTGGCAAAGATCTGTACTTACCTGAAAACAGGGTTTATGCCAGCTATGAGAAAATGATTGCTGCTGAAAAAAAACTGGATCCTGAAATAAGAATGGACTTTGTGGCTATTGTAAGCCCTAACTATTTACATTTTCCTCAGGCTAAACTTACCCTTGAAAATGGCTTTCATGTAATTTGTGATAAACCAATGACTTTGAACCTCAAGGAAGCAAAAGAACTTGTGAGGATAGTAGAACAAACCGGCCTGGAGTTTGCTCTTACCCACAATTACACAGGTTATCCAATGGTGAAGCAAGCACGGGAAATGGTGTATAAAGGATCCCTGGGGAAAATCCGGAAAATTGTAGTGGAGTACTCCCAGGGTTTTCTTTACGAGCTTATTGAAGATTTTGGGAATGGAAAATCCTTCTGGAGAGCAGACCCCGAAAAAGGAGGAGACACTCTTACCATGGGAGATATTGGTACTCATGCTGAAAACCTGGCAGAGTACATCACCGGACTTAAGCCTGAAGAAGTGCTGGCCGAACTGGGACCTATTGTTCCCGGCCGTAAAATGGATGATGATGTAAACATACTTTTACGGTATAAGAATAACGCACGAGGTGTTTTTGTTATCAGCCAGGCAAGTACAGGTGAGGAAAACAATCTTAAAATTAAAATATACGGGGAAAAGGCAGGAATAGAATGGGCACAGATGGAACCTAATTCCCTCAAGCTAATGTGGGCAAACAAGCCTGTAGAGATTTTAAGAGCAGGAAACAATATGCCAGGATTGTCAGAAATTACCAGGGCCAACTGCAGGCTGCCGGGCGGACATCCGGAAGGATTTATTGAGGCTTTTGCAAATCTGTATAGAAACTTTGCCCGCAGCATAAGAATAAGAATGGATGGGAAGATGCCTGATCATGCAAAAAAAGACTTCCCTGATGTATACGATGGCCTAAGAGGAATGGCTTTTATTAAAACAGTTTTTGAGTCAGCCAAAAATAATGGCAAATGGGTTAGTTTGAAGAGTTTAGGAGTTTAGGAGTTGAAGGGAATAGCAAACCTGGTAAAATTCAGTGTCTAAAGGTCCAGTAAACGACTGATCTTAAGTCAAAAAACTATATCTTACTACGTAGTATACTCGCTATAATATATAA